>WQWD01000051.1 GCA_009785545.1 Treponema sp.
CAAAAAAGTTCAGACTGTTTGACGCAGTTCTGGCTTCCGTATGTGTAATCTTGGTAGTAGAGTCTGCCGCTCCAACAGCGGCAATCGGAAACAGCCAATATTTTTGGTGGATACTTTTATTTATAGCTTTTTTTATCCCTTACGGGTTTGTAACAGCGGAACTGGGCGCTGCCTATCGTGATAAAGGCGGTCTTTTTGATTGGGTCAAGCGTGCTTTTGGAAGAAAACATGGCAGCAGAGTGGCATGGTACTATTGGATTCAATTTGTCTTTTGGCTGGCTTCCCTTGCGGTATTATTTACAGAAGTCATAAGTCAGCTCATCGGCACTCAGGTTCCCGTATGGCTCGCTGTTGTAATACAGTTAGGTTTAATTTGGTTTATGTGTATCGAGAGTCTTTTGCCTATTTCGTTTAACAAAATACTGATAAATCTCGGCACATACGCAAAAGTTATACTTATGCTGGGGCTTGGCGTTTTAGGTTTGTACTGCGGTATTATTTACGGGTTTGCAAATCCGATAACTTCCGCAAGGGATTTATTACCGGGTATCGTTGGAGTGCCTTTTATAGCGGTTATAATCTTTAATTTTAAAGGTTTTGAAGTAGTAGCCGCTTTCACAGGCGACATGGAAAACCCCAAAAAGCAAATTCCTAAAGCACTGCTTTTGGGCGGAATCTTGATTTCGTTCTTTTATATTTTTGCGGCTTTTGGAATCAGCGCAGCTATTCCTGTGGCGGAACTTACCACATACGGCGGTTTAGTGGACAGTTTTATTCATTTTTTTAATGTACTTGGGCTTCCCGGCCATATTTTGGTTCCTGTTGCCGGAATACTGTTTCTTTTTACTTTGTTCATAAACGTATTGTCCTGGGCATTAGGCGTAAATTATGTGGCTTCCCATGCGGCTGAACAACAGGCAATGCCGAAAATTTTCGGCAAGCGCAACAAAGACGGCGCTCCGCTTGGTGCGTCAATTCTTAACGGCGTAATAGCCAGCCTGATGGTTATCGCGGTTCCGTTTATTCCGAATCCTGATATATTTTGGGGATTCTTTGCACTTCAGATTATTACTCTGATTATGGCATATATGTTTATGTTCCCGGCATTTAAGAAACTGCGCAAAATTGATCCCGATGCCGAGCGCCCCTTCAGAGCTCCCGGCGGACAGATAATGATAAATCTGATAACTTATGTTCCTGTCGTCATGCTGAGTCTGTCAGCGATATTTTCCATGATTTATCCGCTTGATGACGGCTCATGGTATTTTGACAGTATGCTGGTAATAGGCACTGTAGCGGCTATCCTTGTCGGAGAAATCATAGTGTTTACAACCGGGAAAAACAAAAACCGGCTTTAAACAGGCAAAGGTTCAATAGAGTTGTTCGGCAATCAATCCTAACCGAAGGTTTGCGGTTGCCGAACAGTCCACTACTTGCGTGAAATATCAAAACCTAATGAAAGCCCTAATGGGATGTTAGCGGCTAACAATAAGCCAAATCCTAAAACAGTTTGGTGTGAGAAAAACGCCCAATAAACTGCGGCGGCAAGAACCGGCAAAAACAAAATAAAAGGAACGCATAAAGCAGCTTTGTACCATCTAAAATCGTTTATCATCAGATTGATAAAAAACGGAATACCAACCGCTAAAGCTGTCCATAAAAGCGGTACGACAACAAGCAGAATAGGATCGTTTGTTGGACTCCAGGTTAAAGCTCTTAATAATCCAATGGGAAAAAGCCACAGAAGGGCGAAATTCGCAAAATCAAACCCGTCAGAAAATCCTTTTAACAATTGTATTACAAAATACAAAATCAGCGGAATCAAAACAGGAAGGCTTACAAGATCGATAAAACCATACATAAACCTTTGGAAATCAAAACCGCCCGGATTAACCAAATGACCCGCAAAAGCCTGGATTACAGCAAAAATACTCCCAAACAAAAGCGCCCATACCCCTGAACCGCCGCCGTCCGAAAACTGGCGGCGCAGGAGATAAAACAGGGGAACCCAAAAAAGACAAAATAATATCATATTATGCGAATTTTGCTATTGGTACAAATGTATCGGCTTTTAACGAAGCGCCGCCGACAAGAGCGCCGTTAATGTTTTCCATTGCCATAAGTTCCGCCGCATTTTCAGGTTTTACAGAGCCGCCGTACTGAATGATAATCTTGGAAGCCGCATCTTCTCCATAAAGCTGAGCGATAGTCTGGCGAACAAATGAATGAACCGCTTCCGCATCCTGCGGGGTGGCAGTTTTCCCGGTTCCAATAGCCCAAACAGGCTCATAAGCAATAACAACATTCCCAAGTTCCGCCGCAGTTACGCCTTCAAGCCCTCCGGCAATCTGAGTTTTGCAGACTTCTTCAACTTTACCGGCTTCACGTTCTTCCAACAACTCGCCGATACAAAGAATCACTTCAAAACCATGTTTGAGGGCAAGTTTAACTTTTTTGTTGATAAGAGTATCATCTTCCTTGTAAGAGTGACGTCTTTCGCTGTGACCTAAAATGATCGTTTGCACGCCAATGTCTTTGAGCTGCAAAACCGATACTTCGCCAGTATGCGCACCCTGCTCTTCTGGAGCGCAATTTTGCGCCCCAAGACGAATATTTGTGCCTTCGATAATGGCGGAAACAGTTTCAATGTTTGTAAAAGAAGGAGCGACTAAATATTTATGTTTGCCGTCTCTTAATTCGTTAACAAGAGTCTGCGCCAGCTCCGCTGACTGCGCTCTTGTATAGTGCATTTTCCAGTTACCGGCTATGTAGTAGTATCTGCTCATGTTTTTCTCCTATTCCTTAGTTTTTGCAAACTTCGATACCGGGCAGTTTTTTACCTTCCAGCAATTCGAGAGACGCTCCGCCGCCTGTTGAAACGTGGCTCATCTTTGACGCAAGGCCAAATTTGTTTACAGCCGCAACAGAATCGCCGCCGCCAACTACCGTGATAACGCCTTTTTCGGTGGCTCCGGCAACCATTTTAGCGATTTCTTCTGTGCCTTTTGCAAAAGCGTCAAATTCAAATACGCCGACAGGGCCGTTCCAGACAATAGTCTTCGCTGACGCAAGAACTTCTTTGTATTTGGCGACAGTTTTTGAGCCTACGTCAAGACCCATCAGGTTGTCGGGCAGATCCAGTCCGTCTACAGGAACAGGAACCGCCGTAGCGTCAAATGAAGTTGCGCCAAGATGATCCAATGGCAGCACAATTTCTACGCCGGCGCTTTGAGCTGCGGCAAGGATTTTTTTAGCTGTATCAATTTGATCGTCTTCGACAAGAGATTTACCAACAGTGTGCCCTTGAGCTTTGAGAAAGGTGTACGCCATTCCGCCGCCGATAACAAGAGCGCTTGAATTTTTCAGCAAACTTTCCAAAACGGCAATCTTGGAAGAAACCTTGGCACCGCCGATAATAGCGACAAGCGGCTTTTGCGGATTCGTTACAATCGGCTCCAGATAAGCGACTTCTTTCTCCATGAGAAAACCTGCCGCCGACACAGAAGCGAATTTAGCGATTGACGCTGTAGAAGCATGATCACGGTGAGCAGTTCCAAAGGCATCATTTACAAATACGTCTCCGTAAGAAGCAAGTTCACTCGCCAGTTTGTCGAGGTCTTGCGCCTCTTTGGCGGTTTCCTCTTTGTGAAACCGTGTGTTTTCCAACATGATGACAGAGCCGTCAGGCTGGCTTTCGATAAACGCTTTTTTCCCGTAACAGCCGTCTTCACCGGCAAACACAACAGGTTTGCCCAATTTTGTTTGAAGATATGCCGCTACAGGAGCCATGCGGTGTTTGCCTTTGATGTATGATTCTTCGTCAAAAGGCGAGCCGCTTTTTTCGGCTTTTTCTTTTGCCTTTTTCATATCCTTTGAAGGATCGCCAAGATGAGACATCAAAGTGAGGGACTTTACTCCCTGCTCAAGGATATACTGAACCGTAGGCAATGCCGCTGTAATGCGTGTATCATCCTGAACTACCCCATCTTTCATGGGGACGTTAAAGTCTACACGCATTATTACCCGTTTGTCTTTTAAATCAACAGATTTAACAGTTTTAATCATGTTATTTCCTGCTGTCGATGTATTTTAACAAGTCTACAATCTTCATTGAATAACCCCATTCGTTGTCATACCAGCTTACAACTTTGAAGAAGCGTTTTTCGCCGGGGAGGTTGTTCTGGAGAGTAGCGAGGCTGTCATAAATCGATGTGTATGAGTTATGAATGATGTCTGTGGAGACGATCTCTTCATCCTGAAATTGCAAAATACCTTTAAGGTAAGTTTCGGAGGCTTTTTTGAACGCAGCGTTGATCTCATCGATTGATGTATCTTTTGTGGTTCGGAAAACCAGATCAACTACCGAGCCTGTCGGTGTTGGAACTCGGAAGCTCATCCCGGTAAGCTTGCCTTTGGTTTCGGGAAGAACTTCGCCAACCGCTTTTGCCGCACCTGTTGTCGAAGGAATAATATTAACAGCAGCGGCACGTCCGCCTCTCCAGTCTTTTTTGGAAGGACCGTCTACGGTTTTTTGTGTTGCCGTGTATGAGTGAATCGTTGTCATAAGGCCGGTTTCGATTCCAAAACCTTCTTTGAGAAGAACGTGAACGATAGGAGCCAGACAGTTTGTCGTACAGCTCGCATTGGAAATAACATGATCTTCTGCCGGATTATATTTTTCGTTGTTGACACCCATTACAAATGTCGGGATTTTTTTGTCTTTGCCTTTTGCGGGAGCGGAAATAATTACTTTTTTTGCGCCTGCCTCAATATGATCGTAAGCTTTGTCATCGACAAAAATCCCGGTACATTCGATAACATAATCCACGCCCATTTTTGCCCAAGGCAGGTTTTTAAGATCTCTTTCTGCCATTATACATTGAATTTCATGACCGTTTACGACAAGGATATCATCTTCGTCAGCTCCTGAAGACCTTTTGGTCGAGATTTCGGCTTTCATTCGGCCTTGTGTCGAATCATATTTCAATTGATAGGCAAAATACTTGGCATCGGTAGAAACATCCACCGCCGCTACTACGTCAACTTTACCTTCACCTTTTCCAAGTAAATTTTGATCTACCAAAGATTGAAAAACAAGGCGTCCGATTCGCCCAAAACCATTAATTGCTATTTTCATATTAGCTCCTATATGTAGTAATTTTCTGTATGATACAGTATATTGCGGTTTTAGTCAATGGAGTTTTAGACAATCATCGGCAGGGGGAGAGGCGTGTCTGGCAGGGAAAAACTCTGGGGGAGATCGCCTCCGAGCCCTCTTCGAGGTCTCTATGGCGAGGAGTCCCAGAGATGTTTTTCCCTGCCAGCCACGCCTCTCCCACTGCCGGTGGTTGTATCCCGCGTTATGTGTTGCAATTTTGTGTGTGGGGTAACTATTACTGTGGCAAAAAATAGAGAATAACAAAAAAAACGGCTCTATTGCACAATTTAGCGAAAAGAGCCTGGTACTCAATGTTTGGGAAGAATTCGCAAAATTACGAAACGATACTTCCCCGGACGTTTCCGGTTTAACAGCGAAGTCCATCGCCGGTAGGCTAGGGGCGAACCAAACGGACGCCAGCGTTGAACCACCTGATGCACGGCCAGTGACCGCCTCGGGAAACGGAACGGGCGCTAACGGCAAGGCTGCCCCAGCTCCCACCGCGAAACACACACTCAGACCTCGAGGACGCACCCGTAGGGTCGACCTTTTCTTCGCTTGTGTAACTGCCCCACCAGTCCCACACCCATTCCCATACGTTTCCGCTCATATCGTATATTCCTAATCCGTTAGGTGCTAATCTTCCTACCTCTCGTGTCCTACCTCCACTGTTACCCCAATGCCACGCCACCTCATCAACATCATTGCTTCCTGAAAACGTATAGGTTTCTCCTCTATTCCCTCCCTTCGCCGCAAACTCCCATTGCGCTTCTGTCGGTAATCTATACCCTGTCGAGCCCACTCTGATTCTTACAGCGTCCCATCTTGCTCTTTCAGGATCATCCCACGTTCTCGGTACTGCTCCCCATGTAGCCGGATCTGTTGTCCACGAAGTCGGATTAGGCATCACATTTGGCAGCTCGTACGCAGGGGTTAATCCTCTTAATGCACTCAACCTGTTCGCAAACACTATCATGTCATACCAACTTACCTGCTCTACTGGCAGTTCTCTACGGTTGAAAGGGGGTGTCGCAGGAATTGAATTACCGCCACTCCAAGCATTATCCCCAGTAAAAGAACTAGGCCAGCTTCCCATCACATCGTACCACTCCCCCTGCGTTACCGAAAACTTGCCCATGTAAAAACCTGTCAGCGTTACCGTTGACACAGGTGTTGTATCTCCGCTTCCTGCTGTTCCCAGCTCTCTGCCAAGCTCAAACGTACCGCCTTCCACTCGCACCATTTCCATTGCCATTGCCGATTCATTGCACCCAGCCATAATTAGCCCGATTATTGCTGCTACTGCGATAATCCTTAATTTCTTTTCCATATTTTTCCTCTATACTTGCGGTTTGTTTTGCTGTTTTCTTTTTCGCTTTGGAATCTTGAACAGACAGAATTATATCATACTTTATGTTACACTTGTCAATTATATGTGAATTTTTTTTTCGTTTTGTGAGTATGTGGTTGCCATGATAAACATCGAAATTATGCTGTTCTTTTTTAACTTAATGTAGTATAATAATATCAAAGCGTATGTATACAATAAATGAGATAAATTCAGACTCTCTTCTGGCTATATTGTTTTTCCTCGCCTGCGGCGGATACTTGTTTAAGTCCATCCAGACAATCGCAAGCGATATTAAATCCAAAATACATCAGGAATATGTGGCTGCCGTTTCATGCGTTGTTTTATCATGCCTATTTTACGGTTTCATGACAATCGCTGAAAACGAAGCTACATTGCGGCTTTTCTGGGCATTCGGTTTTATTTCGTATTCGATGTTTCTTCCCTTATGGATACGTTTTTCATCAAATATGTTCACAATAAAACATAAGTTGACTAAAATTATCGCAAGACAGATCTTAATAATAATATCTTTAATTTTTTCTGTGGCGTACATTTTATCCGATAATACCGTGTTTATAAATACAAGGTACGGTAATCAATTTTCATTTTATGACAGTCTATTTTTTAAAGTTTTTGTTGTATATATCTTTTTTCTTTGCATATGCGTTTTTATTTCGCACATCAGGTGGTGGCAAGAATCAAAAATGAAACGCCAACGCAGACAGCAGCTTACCTTCCTTATCCTGACATTTTTATTTGCGCCGCTTGGATTTATAACAGATTTTATTATACCTGGTTTTACTCCCTACACAATTACTCCACTGGTCTCTATTCTTCTTTTTCCGCCTTCTTTACAGCTTTATATTTCCATGCGTATTAACAGAACCTTCAGCATTACAGTACCTAATACGTCAAATTATATATTTAAATCTGTTACGACACCAGTTTTGGTTTTAGAATATGAGAACACTATCAAACTTGAAAACAAAGCAGCACATGATTTTTTCGGCAAAACCACTCTAGGTCAAAATGTTACCGAAGTAATTTTTTCTGACAAAGACGCACAAAATATACCATGTTTTGAAAAAGACATAACAAGCAGAAACATAATAATAAAAACATTTAACGGAAACAGAATTTGCGATATGTTTGTCAGTATAGAAAGAGACAAATACGGCGACGCTCTTTGTAAGGTAGTAGTATTAAGAGACATTACGGAAAAGGAATCCTTCATTCAAAAATTGAGCAAAACCTCAGAAGAGTTGGAATCAGCACTTACACAAGCTAACATCGCAGACAAGGCAAAAAGCGACTTTTTATCAAACATGAGCCATGAAATGCGTACTCCGATGAATGCGATCATCGGCATGACTGCGATAGGAAGAATGGCCGAAAACATAGAAAATAAAAATCACGCTTTGAACAAAATTGGAGACGCATCTTCTCATTTGCTGAGTGTAATAAACGACATTCTTGATATGGCAAAAATTGAGGCCGGCAAGCTGGAATTGGCTGCCGACAAATATAATTTTGAAAAAATGCTGCAAAAAGTTTTGGCGGTTGTTAATTTCCGTGCGGAAGAAAAAGATCAAACACTCACCATAAATATTGACAAAAACATTCCTGATTTTATTATGGGAGACGAACATCGTATGATTCAGGTAATTACAAACCTTATGTCAAATGCCGTGAAGTTTACGCCGAACGAAGGAAATATCCAATTAATCGCAAGTCTTGTTAATACAAACGAAAGTTTTCAAGAACCGGGAAAAAACTGCGAACTGCGCGTCGAAGTAATTGATAACGGAATAGGCATACCCGCACCGCAGCAGGAAAAACTGTTTTTGGCGTTTGAGCAGGCAACCAGAAATTACGGAGGAACCGGACTTGGGCTTGCAATATGTAAACGTATAGTTGAGCTTATGGGCGGAAATATATGGGTAGAATCGGAATTGGGAAAAGGAGCGAAGTTCACTTTTACTGCTAAAGCGCAGTTTTGCGATGATGATTCATTAACTGACAAGCAATTAAACGATAGTTTGGAAAAATTAACTGCCGATAAAAAAAGCTCAACTGATACAGACAAATTCAAAGGAAAGAAGCTGCTTATTGTTGATGACATCGAAATAAACCGAGAAATACTTATAATGCTTTTGGAAGGAGCCGGTTTTATAATCGACAGCGCCGAAAACGGTCAGGAAGCGCTTGATATGGTAGCGGCATCCCATGACAAATACGATATAGTGTTTATGGATATGCAAATGCCTTTTATGAATGGACTTGAAGCAACTCGCCGTATACGCGCCTTACCTGAGGACAAAAACAGAAAGCTTCCGATTATAGCGATGACCGCAAATGTCTTTAAAGATGATATCGAAGCTTGTCTGGAAGCCGGCATGAACAGTCATCTCAGCAAACCTCTCGATATTGACAAAGTTCTGAGCATATTACACAAATATCTTTAACTCAAAAAAACTCAAAAAAAATTCAATGAGGCCGCTTGACATAACTGATATTTTTTATTATTATAGGGCATAGGGGTATACAGTATACTACTCCCAAGGAGATATCATGAAGGACTGTAAAAATACGGAAGCTGTTAAAAAACGGCTTAAAAGGATTGAGGGGCAGATACGCGGCTTAATCAACATGATCGAAACTGACAAGAGCTGTGATGACATTCTCATTCAAATTGGCTCGGTAAAATCCGCGCTTCATAAAGCAGGGCAGGTTATTTTGGAAGATCATTTACATACCTGCGTACTCGACGGTATCCGCAAAGGAAAAGCGGAGCAAACCATGAAAAAATTGTCTACAGCAATTGAGCAATTTTCACGGATAGTTTAAGGAGGATATAAAATGAGCTGTGCAAAATGTAATTCAGGACAATCTGTAACAATACAAAACGAGCATATACTGACAAAAATATATAATTTTCTTTCCAGTTTAAAAATAACAATTATTGGAGGGACTTTTCTTGCCGGCAGTCTTGCACTCATACTTTTGAACATAACAAGCCCTGTTAATCCGGCATGGGTAGCAGTTATTTTATGCGGCTTTCCGCTTTTGTATAACGCTGTTTGGCGGATCCTTTTTAACAAAGGAGTTCAAAAAATATCTTCCGCAATGCTGATTTCAATCGCAATGGTTGCGGCTATCTTCACAGACCATTTGTTTGCGGCTGGCCAAGTTGCTTTTATTATGGCTATCGGCGGAATACTGGAAGCAAAAACAATTGAGCGGGCAAAAAAAGGGATAAAAAACCTAATCAGCCTGGCTCCAAAACAGGGACGTATTATCGCAAACGGCAAAGAAGAATTGGTATCTGTAGAACAAATAAAAAAAGCCGATATTTTGCGAGTTCTTCCGGGTGAAGCAATACCAGTAGACGGCGAAATTATTTCCGGCGATACATCAATTGATCAGTCTATTATCACAGGGGAATCATTACCTATTGACAAAACCGCAGGCGATAATGTTTTTTGCGGGACTATAAACCGTTATGGGTCAATCGACATCAAGGCGACAAAAGTTGGCGAAGATTCTTCTCTTCAAAAATTAATTCGCCTTGTGCAGGAAGCAGAAAACAAAAAAGCTCCCCTGCAGCGCATTGTCGACAAGTGGGCGGTATGGCTTGTTCCTACAGCTTTATTGATTGCAATTGTTACATATTTTGCCACAGGATGTATTCACAGGGCAGTTACAGTCGCAATTGTTTTTTGCCCCTGCGCTCTGGCTCTTGCTACTCCTACAGCAATTATGGCGGCGATTGGGCAAGCGACCAAACATGGCGTAATTATCAAATCGGGCGAAGCGCTTGAAAAAATGGGTAAAGTTAACGTAATCGCTTTTGACAAAACAGGCACACTCACACACGGAAAATTAAAGGTTAGCGACATAATTTGTTTTGATCCTGCGATGAACGAAATGGATTTCCTTTCGCTTGCAGCTTCCGCCGAATCCCATTCAGAACATCCTCTTGGAAAAGCGATTGCCGCTCACGCAAAAGAAAACGGACAGCACATATTCCCTATTGAAGATTTTAAAATGATTCCTGGCAATGGAATCAGCGCAAAAGTAAACGAAAGCGTAGTTTTGTGCGGCAACAGTGCATGGCTGGAAGAATGCGGCGTTGTTATCAACGATGAAGTTAACGCTTCACTGAAACTATTTCGCTCTCAAGGTAAAGCGACAGTGGTCGTCGCAAAAAACGGAATATGTGCAGGCATTGCGGCGTTATCCGATACATTACGAACTTCTGCGGCAAAAATGATACAGGAATTAAAACAAACAAATACAGAAGCCGTTCTCCTTACAGGCGACAACAAACAAACCGCCGAATTCTTCGCTCAACACCTTGGCATAAAAACTGTTTATGCAGAATTGCTCCCTGCCCAAAAAGTAGAAAGAATACAAGCTTTACAAAACGAAGGAAAAAATGTTTGTATGATAGGCGATGGAGTGAATGACGCCCCTGCATTAAAAACCGCCAACGTAGGAACGGCGATGGGCGCAATGGGAAGCGACATCGCCATCGAAGCTGCCGACATTGCGTTGATAGACGATGATATCGTAAAAATTCCCTATCTAAAACGTTTGTCTAACGCAACAATCAAGTTGATTTTTGCCAATATAACAATTTCCATAGCATTTAACATCGTGGCAATAATCCTTTCCATCATGGGAGTACTCAACCCTGTTACTGGTGCGTTGGCGCATAACGCCGGTTCTATCGCAGTAGTATTAAACGCAGCTTTAATGTATGACAGAAA
>WQWD01000052.1 GCA_009785545.1 Treponema sp.
CTTACTATAAAATAAGGATCAGGAGCGATGTCGGGTGATTGGTAGCACCGTCCTCCTGTTCGCGGTCTGCTGTCCGCTCGCTTTTAAACGAGCGGGTTAGCAGCCGCACTTTGCTTTACGGCGGCCTGCTGGAATTAATCTGACACTCGAGGATCACGGCATTTTGCGCGTCCTCACGTCACCCTTCAACCTGCTGCCGGCTCTCTGATCCCGTCAGATCAGGATACCAATCTTTCCTAACTTTTTATATCATAGTATCTGACACTAAGCGTGACCTGTATATAAAATGGCGTTTGGAAAATTGATATTTAATCATATCAATTTATTACTAGATTATAACGAGGGGAAAACATGGAGATTTATCTAAAGATTGAAGGATGTTTTAAAATATAGCTTTGTTGAATGAGGGAAGTATAATAGTTATAAATTTTGAAGTAAATAGAATTGATTTTTATAATGTTATAAATTACACCTTGATGTTTATTATAAAGAATAATATACTTATTATCACAAAGGGAGATATTATGATTGAAATTGTTAAACCATGCGGTTTTTGCGCAGGAGCAGAAAATGCTTTTAATAAAACCTTAGAAGCAATAGAAAATGCTTCTTCAGATAAACGTGTCGTTTTATTCAAATGTATACTAAATAATCAAGATGCTGTAGATATCTTAGAATCTAAAGGGGGTGTGCAAATTGACGAAAAAGAGAATTTTAAACCAGATGATATAATTATTATCAGAGCGCATGGCGAAACTAAAGAAGCAATAAAATATCTTGACGAAAATGGCTTTAAATATATTGATTGTACTTGTTGGAATGTAAAACGTATTCATGCAGCCATAGTTGAAAAATATAATGATGAGTATAAAATATTTATTGTTGGTGAAAAAAAAACGCATCCAGAAGTGATAGGTTCAAATGGCTGGTGTAATAATGAAGGTATTATAATTACAACAAAAGAAGATATTGACTCAATAAATAATTTGTCCTATGAAAAAATATTTGTTATCGCTCAAACTACTCTTGCAAGAGATAAATTTGAAAAATGGTCTGAGTTAATTAAAAATAAATTTATCGACTCTCTTGTAGAAATCAAAGATAGCTTATGCGATCTTCAGGAATATATTCAAAGCGCTTCAGTTGAATTAGCCAGACAATGCAAAACAATGATAGTAATAGGTGATAGAAACAGTGCGAATACAGCAGAACTGTACAAAAAATGCAGTGCTGTCTGCTCTGATGTCCGCTGGATAGAATCAACTAAGTATTTTTATGATGAAATCATAAAAAAGAATTTTGATTTTTCTTCTAAAATAGGGATAACTGGTGGAGCATCAGCACCGATGGAAATAATCATAAAGTGCAAGCAATTATTGGTCTTCAAGAAATTCTATGAAGAGAAAAGAAAAATAATCTTAGAGAAAATACGGGTATACAATCAGATGTTAAAGCAAAATAATAATACTTTTATTCAGGATGCTATAGAACAATTCACAGCTATTGGAGAAAGTGAAAAGGCGAAACTTATTCGTGGCAGTTTAATCATGCTTGGTTACAAAATAGCACAAGGACAAAACGAAAACTACAGCCTTGACTTGGCAGCCGCTTATGAACTCTTTGAAACTTCAATATTAGCTCATGATGATGTATTTGACAAAGCCCACAAACGGCGGGATATAACCACAATACATGAAAAAACAAGAGAAAAATATTTTGCCGAACATAAAGACAAAGATAAATTGATATGTTTCAACGCCAAAAGTATAGCGATTTGTGTTGGGGATTTAGGGTTTTATTTTGTGAATCAAATTATTTTGGATGCATATCAAAATGATAAAAATCTAGTTTCTGTATTGAAGTATTATAACAACATAGTTATAACGACAATAAAAGGTGAACTTCTGGATATTGTGCTTCCATTGGAGGAACAATTAGATATAAATCATGGAAAAAATCTTGAAGACTGCGTTTTAGAAATTGATAAGACAAAAACTGCTCAATATTCTACCATAGGTCCTTTTTGCTTGGGATTAACTCTCGGTGGCGCAGATGAATCCGAACTGAAAATATTTGAAGAACTATTTGAATATTTGGGTATTGCTTTTCAAATTAAAGATGATTATCTTAATATATATGGTGAAATAGAACAGGGTAAACCTCTTTACAATGATATTTCTGAATATAAGATGACACTTTTCTATTCGGAAGTATGTAAAAAGGATGAGTATAAAAAACAACTCTTAAATTATTACGGTAAGGAGAGCCTATCTGAAGAAGACAATATTGCCGTAAAAGACATTTTTGAAAAGTCAGGCGCAAAAGAAAAAATTGAAATGATAATGAAAGAATACTTTGAAAAATGTCGTGTTTTATTAAATAATATTACATTTAAAAATGAAGAAGACAGAGATATTTTGTTTGGATTTGTAAATTATCTTGAGTTGCGTTCTCGATAATTATTTTAATCAAGAAGGAGTTACGGTTATGGCAGAAAAAAATGAATTAATTCATCTAGGTGTAATCATGGATGGAAACAGACGATGGGCAAAAAGCCATTATCTTAAATCTGTGGTAGAAGGACATAAAATTGGCGCAAAGCGTTTTATGGATTTGTGTTCTTGGTGTATTGATGAAAATATACCTAATGTAACCGTTTATGCTTTTTCAACCGAAAATTGGAATCGATCGGACGAAGAAGTGCAAGGCATATTCAAACTTTTAGAATATTTTTTTGAAACTGAAATTGATAGTTGCATCAAAAATGGAGTTAGGCTGCGCATAATGGGTGACAGAATGCGCTTATCTGAAAACACACAAAAAATCATAACTAATGCGGAAATACAAACAAAAGAATGCAAAAAGTTAAATGCACAGATAGCATTTAACTATGGTGGTCGCGATGAAATTTTTAGGGCTGCAAAAACTCTTTTTAAAAAAGTACAAAACGGCATAATCCAGTTTGAAAATTTATCTTTTAAAGATTTTGAGAAAGAATTTGAAAAATGTCTTGATACGTCTGGACTTCCCATGATAGATCTTATTATTCGTACCGGAGCTGGAGGCAGAAAACGAACAAGCGGCTTTTTCCCTTGGCAGACAGTTTATGCTGAACTTGATTTTCTCGATGTATTGTGGCCTGATTTTTCGAAAGATAATTTAAGAGATGCTATTTCTTTGTACAAAGGCGTAGAGAGAAAATTTGGTAGTTAGTTGAGAGATTATAATAACAAAGGAGAATATGTCATGAAAATTCCATTGCTTGTACTAAGAAATTTTTTTTATCGTATATACGACAGCATGGGTATTTATTACAGCATTTGATATGTTTGGAATATCACCTTCCAACAATCATAGCGGATTAGTTCAGTTTGCTCATATTTCTATATCTTTTATTTTAGCATTTATCGTTTCTTTAGATGATATTATAATAACTGTCAAAAGCAGAGTAAATGTAACAAAAAATCATTTTGAAGGAGAATGGAAATCAGAAATATTTGATATGCATGATACGAAAGAAGAAAAAATAATAAAAAGTGATATCTGGGATGTTGAAATTACAGATAATAAAATGTCTGGTAAAATAAAAAGAATATTACCTGAAGATGACATGACAAGGAAATGGATTTTTACTGGCTATCTTGTTAATGATGAGATGCATGTGGCATTTACTCAAACAGTTCAAACAGGACGTAGTCGTGGGTGCGCATTATTAAAAAAATCAAGTAATCAAGATAGTGTTTTTAGTGATAAATATTTCAAATTTAATGATAATAGGACTCTTGAAGAAGCAAAGATTAAACTGATTATGATAAAAAACTAACTTAATTTAATTTAGCTATTATCTATATGCTTTCTGATCATTTTTTCAAGTTCGAGCACGGCGTTCGAATTACTAATTGAATGTGATTTTTTCCCCCCGATATAAATATCACTTTTGCCAGTGTTAAGGTCTATGCCAATCAAACCTATATCCGAATCTGCAACTTCACCCTTCCCATTGACAATACAACCCATTACGGCTACGCGGATTGGCTTGGTAATGTCAGTGCATCGACGTTCCAGTTCATTTGCAACGGCTATAATATCAATTCCACGTCTGGCGCAAGTTGGGCAAGATATGATATCTAATCCACGGCTGCGGAGTTTTAATGCCTTTAATAT
This sequence comes from Treponema sp., assembly GCA_009785545.1. Classification (GTDB taxonomy): domain Bacteria; phylum Spirochaetota; class Spirochaetia; order Treponematales; family Breznakiellaceae; genus WQXQ01. Next base: position 4,165 of record WQWD01000052.1, read on the forward strand.
ATCCCAGCCGACTTTGACTTCTTCTACGGGGTCTTCGGACAAAGAAACACGAATGGTATCACCAATTCCCTGTAATAATAAATGTCCAATTCCTATGGCATTTTTTACTGAGCCTGCGCGCATTGTTCCGGCCTCTGTTATTCCAACATGCAGAGGGTATTCGATAAGTTTTGCGATTTTTTCATATGCCTCTATAGTCATCAATGTATTTGATGATTTTAATGAGAGCTTAATTTCATAAAAATTATGATTTTCCAGCATTTTTATTTGATTGATTGCACTTACAACCATAGCATCAGCGCATGGTTCTCCATATTTATTAAGTAAGTCTTGTTCTAATGAACCGGCATTGATTCCAATGCGAATAGGGCATTTGTTTGCTTTGCAAGCATCCACAATTTTAGCAATACCCGCTTCAGACCCAATATTACCCGGATTTATACGAACGCAAGCTGCACCTGCGTCTGCCGAAAGCACTCCCATTCCTTGATCATAATGAATATCGGCGACTAACGGTACAGGAGATTTTTTTACCACTGTTTCAAACCCACGTATGGCTTTTTCGTTCGGAACAGAAATGCGAACTATATCAGCACCTGTATTTGCTAGTTCCATAACTTGAGCTAACGTTGACTCCGCATTTGAAGTATCGGTATTGGTCATGGATTGAATACTTATAGGCGCACCTCCCCCAACTGCTACATTACCGACAAAAATTTGTTTTGTTACTTTTGACATAAAAAACATACCTCTTGTAGAAAGTATATATTATATATTAAGAAATATACAAGTAGATCCGTGCAAGCCTTTGTCGCCGTATTTTAAAACACACCTTGAAAAGCGCCCTGTTCAATGTTATATTTATTGTAGAGGGTAGCGATGAATCCCGATGAGGTTATCTACAGAGGAAAGTATGTTTGGCATCGTCTAAAAAACGAGAAAAACAAAAAAGAACATGAAGGGCTTAGCTTTGAGGAAGCCATCGGTGTATTTGACGATCCATTTTCTGTGGAGGAATACGATATTGACAATTCCATCACAGAAGATCGCTATAATTTGACGGGAAACATTGGCGGAAAATGGATCGTAGTTACGGTTACTTCAACTCCGCGCGGCGAATTGATACGGATTATTTCCGCACGGAAGGCAGATTCTTTTGAGAAGGAGGCTTATTATGACAACATCAGAAAAACCGTTGGATAAGACGAGCGAGATTGTCAAAAACGGGCGTGTGTTCAGACCAGTTTACAAGCATCTTCTGGACAATATGCCAAAGGACTTAGTGCAGGAAATGGCACGTCGCCGCTTGGAAGAACTCGATTCTATAGCGGATGGTGCAACGGAACCCAAATTACAAACCTTGACAATAAGTTAGAGATTCCAAAGCTTCCGTAGCTTTATAGGTAATTGCAAAACTTCAGTTTTTGCAATTGTTTCTTTAAAAAAGGCAATTTTGTAGCCCTTTGGGCGAAAAATTGCAGAGCCTCTGCAAAACTAACCGAGTTTTGCAAGAAGCTCAATATACTTGCTCAACAATAGGAGACATCAAAAATGGCAGAAAACATGGATTTTACAATTGAGACGCTGGGCAAGACATCGGTACATTCGCCGATTAAAATGTCCAAAACGCTTGGAGATAATATCGCAAACTTTGTAATTGATGACAAGTTTGTACGGCTGAGTTCTTTTATTCTTCCCGGCAAGCAGCCTGATGTCGAAAGAACACAAGTGCTGGAGCGTGCCGGCCCAAGGGAATACATTTATTTTACGCCTGCCCATGTGCACGCCGGAATCGTAACTTGCGGGGGACTTTGCCCCGGCATTAACGATGTTATCCGATCAATCGTGCGCTGTTTGTGGACACGATACGGCGTTACTCGAATATCGGGGATTCGTTACGGATACAGAGGGTTTCTGCCCGAAGATCAATTTCCAATAAGACAGCTCGATCTTGATGTTGTAGATGACATTCATAAAATTGGCGGTACGTTTTTGGGCAGTGCTCGGGGCGGCGGCAAAGAAGTCGAAAAAATTGTTGATACAATACAGAAACTCAACCTTAATATGCTTTTTACAATTGGCGGTGACGGCACGCAGCACGGCGCTTTGGCAATTGCCGAAGAAATCAGCCGAAGACAGCTCAAAATTGCGATAGTCGGAATTCCTAAAACTGTTGATAATGATTTTGCGCTACTGGATCGTTCTTTTGGTTTTAGCACAGCAGTAGCCAAAGCTGTGGAAGTTGTTTCGGCGGCGCACATGGAAGCAGTCTCGGCGATTAACGGGATCGGTCTTGTAAAAGTTATGGGCAGAGATTCCGGTTTTATTGCGGCGCATACGGCGCTTGCAAGCCATGAAGTTAATTTTGTTTTAATCCCCGAAGTACCTTTTGATCTCGAAGGCAGCAATGGTTTTTTATACCACCTTGAAGAACGGTTAAAAAAACGCAGGCATGCCGTAATTGTTGTTGCCGAAGGAGCCATGCAAGATCAGCTTGTCAAAGATAAAAAAACTGATGCTGGCGGCAATGTCATATTGGCGGATGTCGGAACTTACATTCGCTCGAAGATTGTCGAACACTTTGGAAAAACAGAAAAAGAAATCACTTTAAAGTATATCGATCCCAGTTATGCGATACGTTCCGCTCCGGCGAACCCAGACGATTCCGTTTATTGCACACGCCTTGGAAGTGCCGCCGTACACGCCGCAATGGCTGGAAAAACAAAATTGATCATTGGTCTTGTGAATAACAGGTTTGTTCACCTGCCAATCAACACGGTAATTTCTCATCGCAACAAGGTCAACCCGGAAAGCAGTTTGTGGCGTGATACGTTAGACGCAACGCATCAACCTTCGTTAATGGTGAATTAATTTAATGCGAAATAAACTAACCGATGAACTTGCAGTCTGCGGAATGAATGCGGTTCTTGCAATTGGAGAATACAACCCTGAAACGATTAACCGCCTCTTTTTGCGGGAGGATCGTCTGCAATCATTTACCGGAGTCTGCAAACAGCTTGCCGAACGCAAACGCCCCTACAAAATCTGCGAAGATGATGAACTCGAGCGAATCTGCAAGAGTATTCGCCATCAAGGCGTCGTGGCAATGATCGAGGAGCCGGTAATCGAATACCTGACAATGGAAGACCTTGATTTGTGGGCAGCCGAAGGAAAGGCGGGCATTATTCTTCATGACATCGGCAACGATCACAATTTGGGCGCAATCGCAAGGGCGGCGGCTTTTTTTGATGTAAGTTTTATCATTTTAAACGAAAAAGGCATAATCTGCACCGATGATCACAGAGATGATTACAAACAGGAATTGCGTTTAACAACCAGCGCCTACCGAATAGCCGAAGGTGGCTTTGAACATTTGACAGTGCGAAAAATCAGCAATACAGCCGCTTTTCTCAAAGATGCGTCAAAAAAACTTGTTACAATTGGCACAGATACAATGGCAAGGCGGCGTATCAGCGACCTAAAAAATGTTGTCAAAAGTTCTCGTCTTGCCGCCGCTTCCTCGTCCGTTGCCGCTGACGATCAAACCGACGGCAAGGCAAAACGCCCCGGCATTGCGCTCGTTCTTGGAAACGAAGAACGAGGCCTCCCGGAGAACGTAAAGGAGCAATGTTCGTGTTTGCTGCGTATCCCCGGCACAGGCAATATCCAAAGCCTCAATGTATCGCAGGCAGCGGCGCTTTTTTTGCATACTATTTTTGAGGTGTAAGAGGCACTTGCAAAACTTCAGTTTTGAAAGTGCAACTTTATTAAAATGCATGTTTCGTAACCCAAAGGGTGAGAAACTGCAAAGCCTCGGCAAAACTGACCGAGTTTTGCAAGAGGCTCGTAAGACTCATTTTTTCTTTCAACCCCCTTGCATATCTTTGCAAATCCTGCTATGTTTTGCTTTATATAAGCATTTATTAGCGAACAAAGGAGCTTTTTAACATGACTAATGACATTAGCAGAATGCGTAATATCGGCATTAGCGCTCACATCGATTCAGGCAAAACCACTTTATCAGAGCGTATTCTGTTTTACAGCAAAAAAATTCACGCCATTCACGAAGTCCGGGGCAAGGACGGCGTTGGCGCAACGATGGATCACATGGAACTTGAAAGAGAGCGGGGAATTACGATTCAATCTGCCGCAACTCAGGTAACATGGAAAGATTACACTGTCAACGTAATTGATACTCCCGGGCACGTTGACTTTACAATCGAAGTTGAAAGATCGCTGCGAGTACTTGACGGGGCGATTCTCGTTCTTTGTGCGGTGGGCGGGGTACAGTCCCAGTCTATCACTGTTGACCGCCAGCTTAAACGCTACAATGTTCCCCGAATCGCTTTTGTAAACAAGTGTGATCGTACGGGAGCAAATCCTTTTAAGGTGCGAATGCAGTTGCGGGAAAAGCTGGGGCTCAATGCTATGTTGATTCAAATCCCCATCGGGCTTGAGGATAAACTTGAAGGTGTTGTCGATCTGATTGCCATGAAAGCTGTTTATTTTGACGGCCCTCAGGGCGAGTCGCTTCGTTATGCGCAAATACCGACGCACATGGAAGCTGACGCAAAAAAATATCGAGAAGAGCTATTGGAAGAATTGTCAACGTTCTCCGATGATCTTATGGAAAAATTGCTTCAAGAAGAAGAAATTCCTGAAGGCATGATCCATGCGGCGATTCGCAGCGGGACTCTCTCTGAGAAGCTGGTTCCTGTGATGATGGGTTCGGCTTACAAATTTAAAGGTATTCAGCCTTTGTTGGATGCTGTTACGCATTATCTTCCCGATCCGTCTGAGGTTAAAAACTTCGCCCTTGATCTAAATAATAATGAAGAAAAAAAAGAGCTTAATTCCGATGTAAAAAATCCGACGGTTGCGCTTGGTTTCAAACTCGAAGATGGACAATACGGTCAGCTCACTTATGTGCGTGTTTATCAGGGTAAGATAAAAAAAGGCGAAGATCTTATAAACACTCGTTCACGGAAAAAATTTAAGGTTGGCAGGCTGGTGCGAATGCACGCAGACAGCATGGAAGATATAAACGAAGGTTTGCCGGGCGACATTGTTGCTCTTTTTGGAATTGAGTGCGCAAGCGGCGATACATTCTGCGGCGGCGAATTAAACTACGCAATGACATCGATGTTTGTTCCGGCTCCAGTTATCTCGCTTGCGGTCGTGCCAAAGGACAAAAAAAGTGCCGACCAAATGGGAAAGGCGTTAAATCGATTTACAAAAGAAGACCCAACTTTCCAAACCTTTGTCGATTCTGAATCAAATCAGACGATCATCAAAGGCATGGGAGAGCTTCATCTTGAAGTGTATATCGAACGTATGCGCCGTGAGTATAAATGCGAAGTTGATACTGGTATGCCGCAAGTTGCGTACCGTGAGACAATCACCCAAAAAGCAGAGTTCAATTATACGCACAAAAAACAAACCGGCGGCGCTGGTCAGTTCGGCCGTGTTGCTGGTTACATGGAACCATTTGCAGACGGCGATTACGAATTTGTCGATATGATAAAAGGCGGCACAATCCCAACAGAGTATATTCCAAGCTGTGACAAAGGATTTAAAGAAGCAGTCAAAAAAGGAAGCATAATCGGCTTCCCGATTGTCAATATTCGCTGTTTGATAAATGACGGACAGAGCCACCCTGTTGACTCATCGGACATTGCGTTTCAATCGGCGGCAATCGGTGCTTTCCGTGAAGCGTACAATAAAGCAAAACCGTGTATACTTGAACCTATCATGAAAGTAGCCGTAGAAGGTCCAACGGAATTCCAGGGAAACATTTTTGGTTCGATTAACCAAAGACGTGGTATGATTTTATCATCGGTAGAAGACGGCCATTTTTCCCGTGTAGAAGCCGAAGTTCCGTTAAGCGAAATGTTTGGGTATTCCACAACATTACGTTCGCTTACACAAGGAAAAGCGGAATTTACGATGGAGTTTGAAAGATACTCAAAAGTTCCTCAGAGTGTGTCTGAGGCGCTTGTTAAAGAAGCAGCCGAAAAAAACAAGAAACAATAAATATTAAAAGGAGAGATTGATATGGCTTTAACTGAATTGATAAACAGAAGCCCGATTCGTATTTTTGAAAAATCCATTAACGGGGAATTAAATCAAGGAGAAATCGGAGTTATCGCATCGCCTAAGGGAGTAGGAAAAACATCAGTATTGGTACAACTTGCTCTGGACAAATTGTTTCAGGAAAAAAAAGTTATCCATGTATCATTTGCTCAACATACTCAATATATGATGTCCTGGTACGAAGATATTTTTAACGAATTTATAACTAAAAAGAATATTCAGAATGCGGCAAATATTATAAACGATCTTGTTAAAAATCGTGTGCAAATGAATTTTAATCAGGGCGGTGTTACAAAAGAACAAATTCTAAAAAGTCTGCGCGCGATGATAGTTGACGGCGGTTTTGAGGCAGACGTGATTATCATTGATGGTTTTGATTTCTCTCAAACCAGCAGGGAATGTATTGCCGGCGTTAAAACATTTGCCAAAGATTTAGGGCTAAGCGTATGGTATAGCTGTTCCTTAAAAGATGATGATTCTCAATACGACAAAAATAACATTCCCGTTGTTATTGGTCCTTTTGTTGATTTAATTGATGTGGTAGTTGCTCTTCAGCCTAAATCCGATCATGTTGAACTTTCAATTTCAAAAGACAGGGAACCGGCTGTGTCAAAATCCATGGCAATGAAACTCGATCCCAAAACTTTGTTGATTTTAGAAGCGTAATTTTATAATATAAATTAAACAATACTATCAATAATAATTATTAAGGAGAGCCTCACATGGCACAGCACCAGTTCCAAACCGAAGTAAGTCGGCTTTTGCACCTTATTATTCATTCGCTTTATTCCAATCGGGAGATTTTTTTACGAGAGCTTGTTTCCAATGCCTCCGACGCTTTGGACAAGCTCAAATACCTGACAGTGGCGGACGAAGCTTACAAGTCC
>WQWD01000053.1 GCA_009785545.1 Treponema sp.
AAAACTTTTTGATTTATCTTTGCTGGGAGGGATTTGCTCAAAAGGGCTTACATTAAACCCAAGAAAAGGAAATTCCGGCATACGCCTATGGGAAACCCCAAGCGGTCTGATAAATTCGATTGGTCTTGAAAATAAAGGCATTGCCGCTTTTTTGGAAAACGATCTTCCCTTCATGCTTAATCTGGGAACTGTTATTATCGCAAATCTTTCGGGAGGCGAAACAGAAGAATACTTAAAGGGTGCAGAGTTGCTTAATGCTTCCGCTGTTGACATGATCGAGTTAAATATATCATGCCCGAATGTAAAATTGGGAGGTATCGCTTTCGGGCTTGATCCGAATATCGCTTCGGAACTTGTTTTGGGCGTGCGCCGTGTGTGTACAAATAAACCGCTTATTGTTAAACTTTCACCTAACGCTCCTTCGCTGGCTTCTGTTGCAACTGCGTGTGTAAACTCAGGCGCTGACGCTCTTTCGCTTGTAAACACTTTCAAATCAATGGCGATTGATACAAACAGCCGCAAACCTGTTTTTGATAATGTCACGGCCGGTTTGTCCGGCCCTGCGATAAAACCAATAGCGTTAAGAATGGTTTGGGAATTGTTTGATTCTTTAAAAAACACCAATATGAAAATTCCAATAATAGGCATGGGCGGAATTACTTGTACCAATGACGCTTTGGAATTTATGATGGCGGGAGCGTCAGCCATTCAGGTAGGAACCGCCACTTTTGTAAACCCAAATGCCATGATTGAAATTATCGAAGGTTTAGGGAATTATATGGTTAATAACAATATGTCAAGTTTAAGTGATATTTCAATCAGGGGGAAGGCATGAATTTAAACATCGAAAAAACTATTGAGTTGCTGCGGGAATCGGGCGCTATGTTGGAAGGGCATTTTTTGTTAAGTTCCGGCAGACACTCGGACAGATATTTTCAGTGCGCCAAACTTTTACAGTATCCGCAAAAAGCAAGTTTGGCTTTGGAACAAGTTGTCGGCAGTATTCGTGCGGATATCGAAGAGGGCAAACTTAAAGTTGACGTAATTGTTGGGCCGGCTATGGGCGGAATTATCGCAGCGTGGGAACTCGCTCGTCAACTTGGCGTTTTTTTGGGCGAGGTTCCGGCAATTTTTACAGAACGTGACGAAAACGGGACTATGGTTTTACGGCGAGGTTTTGAAATAGCAAGCGGACAAAATGTTTTAATTGTTGAAGATGTAGTCACAACAGGGAAATCTTCACGCGAGTGCGCCGCAGCACTCGAAGCCAATGGCGCTGTAATAGCCGGACTCGCTTGCATTGTAGACAGACGTGCCGAAAGCGAAGAAAAAATCAAATGGCCGTTTTACCCTGCCGTAAAAGTATCAGTCAGCAATTGGGACGCAGAAACTTGCGAGCTTTGCAGACAGGGAATCCCTGCCATAAAACCAGGTTCAAGGAAAATATAAATTTGAAAAAATCTTTTTACACAATTATTCATCAAGATGAAAATATAATCGCAGTTAACAAGGCGGCTGGGATTGCTGTCGGCGGAGACAGGTGGGACGAGACAAAAGAAAGGCTCGACAAAATTATTCAGCATGATTTTGAAATACCTAAAATATTTATTGTTCATCGAATCGATAAAGAAACATCAGGGCTTGTTGTTTTCGCAAAAAACAGTTCGGTTCATAAAAGTTTATCTATGGCGTTTGAAAATCGTGAAATAGACAAAAAATATATCGCTGTTGTTCATGGCCGTCCGTCATGGAAAGAAACAACCTGCGATCTTAGACTCGTTCCAAACGGCAATAAAAAACACATGACAATTATTGATAAATTCAGAGGCAAACCTTCGGTGACTCATTTTACCTGCCTTTTTAGCGCGGGAAACTATTCAGCTTTAGAAGTAAAACCGTTAACCGGAAGAATCCACCAAATAAGAGTTCACTCAGCCGCACTCGGCCACCCTGTTGTTTGTGACGGGCTGTACGGAAAAGGAACACCTGTAAAACTTTCGTCATTTAAACGAGGCTGGAGAGGCGATCCTGTCGACGAACGTCCGCTTTTGGCAAGATTAGGTTTACACGCTCTTGAATTGGTTTTGCCAAGCGGAGAAGTTTTTACCGCTCCTTTGCCAAAAGATATAGGCAGTTTGATAAATCAGTTGGAAAAATCCGCCAGATAAAAGGAGATCACATGAGTACATTGACAGGAAGATTGAACACAATCAAATTAAAAACCGCAGGCAATAGGGAAAAACGCGGATGGGAACAAGCAACCAGTATTCCTCCTGAGGTAGAACATCGCATAACGGCAGTTCATCCGCAGGCAAGGCGTATTTTGGCGCAGCTTGGTTTTGCCCTTACTCTACCCGACGCAAACGAAAAATACGCATCGGAAATCGGAGCGGCTTTGAGCTTACTCGAAAAGAGTTTAGAAACTCAAGGTGTTTTAACAGGCGAGTTGTGCCTTGCTGCGGAAAAAGAAATTCTCTGTCTGGAAGAAGCCGCAAAGGAATACACCGCCCTTTTTGCGGCTCATGCCCATATCGACATGAACTGGATGTGGGGCTGGCAGGAAACGGTGCAGTCCGCCCTTGCCACTTTCCGCACCATGCTGGCTTTGATGGATGAATATCCCGATTTTACATTTTCACAATCTCAGGCTTCATGTTATCATTTGGTTGACTGTTATGATCCCGACTTAATGGAAGAAATTAAAAAACGTATCAAAGAAGGCCGATGGGAAGTTACAGCTTCGGCTTGGGTAGAGACTGACAAAAATATGCCTAACACCGAATCGCTTATCCGCCATATACGTTATACGAAAAACTATCTTGAGTCTGCGTGGGGTATCGAGCCGGAAAGCCTTAACATCGATTTTTCTCCTGATACTTTTGGCCACAGCGCTAATGTTCCCGAAATTGACGTTTACGGAAATGTAAAATATATGTACCATTGCCGTGGTTTGCAAGAGCGTTTAATCCTCTACCGATGGCGTTCTTCTTCGGGAGCGGAAATTTTGAGTCATTGCGAGCAGAGCTGGTACAACCGTGGAATTCAGGACGAAATTGCTTTTGGCTCTGTGAAAGTGGCATCTATGTGTGCGGGATTAAAAACCTCTCTCATCGTTTACGGCGTGGGGGATCACGGAGGCGGCCCTACACGCCGAGACATTGAGCATATTCTTGAAATGCAAAAATGGCCGGTTTATCCGACACTTCGTTTTGGAACTTTTACCGAATATTTTCGGGCTGCCGAGACGGTTCGGGATAAACTTCCAATCTTTGACAAAGAAATCAACTTTATATTTTCAGGCTGTTACACTTCCCAAAACAGGATCAAACTGGCAAATCGCAAAACAGAGGCTGCCCTTTTAGACTCGGAATTTCTTGACGCGGCAAATAAGCTTCTTACCGGGAAAAAATATCCTTCCGAAAAACTGGAAGATGCATGGCGTAAAACTCTTTTTACACATTTCCACGATATTCTTACCGGCTCCTGCGTACGGGACACACGAGAACACGCAATGGGATATTATACCGAAGCTCAGGTAATAGCGCAAACAGCACGTGAAAAAGCCGGAACCGCAATTGCCAAAATGATCGACACATCAATGTTTGGGTATCACACAGATAAAACAGACTTTCGAGGAAATCGTGCGGAAGGAGCTGGGCCCGGATTCGGTTTGGGAAATTACAGCGGGACTCCAGTTACTGTAAGAGGAAGCGGCCCTGTACGAATCTACCATGTTTTTAACCCAAGTACAGCTCCACGGCGGGAAGTTGTAGAATTTGTTTTGTGGGATTGGTATTACGATCATGACCGTATCGAATTTGTAGATCACGAAGGCAAGGAGATTCCTGTTCAGATTTTGGACAAAGAATCACAATGGTTTTGGTGTCATCGTTATATCCGTTTTCTTGCCCATATCGAAATTCCTGCCGGAGGTTATGCGACATACGCCCTGCGGGAAAAAGAGTTTACAACAGAACGCATTGTTTATATACATGAAGATTATCCGAGAAATATTTTGCCTTACACTCCTTTGGTTTTGGAAAACGAATATCTGCGGGCAGAGTTCGATCCGGGATCAGGCGCGCTTTGTTCTCTTAAAGATAAAAAAAGCGGCAAAGAAAAAATCGCTTCCGGGAAAAGCGCAGGGCTTGTCATTAACTGGGCGGAAAAAAGTTCAAACAGCGCATGGATGACTGGTCGCTATCTGGAGGAAGAAACTGTAAGGGGAGCTGTAAAACTTAAAGTCAATGACGGAAATTCTCTTCGCAACAGCTTCGAGATGGAGTTAGAAATTTTACGCTCAAAAATAACAACGACTGTTTCGCTCGACTGCGGCGCAAAAGCGCTTTTGTATCAGTATAAAATTGATTGGAACGAAGCGGCAAAAGATCACAAAAATATTCCTGTTCTTTGTTTTTCCTTGCCTTTGGAAACTGCCCCCGAATATTTTCAATCTGATGTTCCGGCAGGAATCCAAAAACGTCACGGTGCTTGCATTGATATTCCGGGCTTGCAATACACCGCTGCGGTTAACGGCAAGGAAGCGACAGCTCTTATCACGGACAGCAAGTACGGCTATCGAGGGTTCGAAAATATCCTTTCCGCCACATTGATTAACACATCGAGTAATCCCGATCCCTATCCCGAACGAGGGGAAAATGTGATTAAACTTTGGGTAGCTCTGGAAGAAAGCGAACCAAAGACTCTCCATGACACAGCGTTTAACCTGTGCCATCCTGTAAGTTTAATTTCCGGCACGGGACACAAGGGAAGCCTTCCCCCCACAAAAGAGCTTATCCGCCTTGACTCGGCTTCCACAGTGCTGAGCTCCTGCGGTATAACGGCGGAGGGCGCTCTCCTTGTCCGCCTTTACGAAACAGCCGGTAAAACAGATTCTGTTAGACTCACCCTTCCGTTTGATATTGAGAGCGCCGAGTTTGTCGATCTTGACGGGAAAGTTTTGTCCGCTCTGGAGCCGCCTTCTGTAAAGGCAAATATTTTAAGTTTTGAGATTCCCTCAGGGAAGATACGGGGGGTGCAGATTACGTTTAAAGGTTAATTGAAATATTATAGTTGTTCGGCAACCAATTCGAACCGAAGGTTCGCAGTTGCCGAACAAGTCCATCAAATAACTTTGCCAAAATCAACTTGAGGAATAACCGGCACGGATTGAGACGCGGCTTTGTTTTCCGCTTTGATTGCGTCAAAAACTTCTTGCCTGAAAACTTTTACAACTTTTGGAGCGTCAATGCCCAATCTTACTTGATCGCCGCGTATTTCGATTATAGAAACAGTAATATTATCGCCTATTACAACTTTTTCATTTATTTTTCTTGATAATATCAGCATATTAACTCCGATTCTCTTTTTCGGATTTTTTAAATTCTTCCATTATGTCATGTTTTGTGCGCCATTTTGGGTCAGAAAGAATTGCCTGCATTCCTTTCATGTTTTGTTTGTTGATGATAATGGGGCCTTGAAGGTTAGCTGTCATTGGGCTGTCGTTAAGAATCGTAACGATTACAAAAATCAATGCGTTTTCGGGAGAGGATAAATCAATTTCGCCTTGTTCTTCGTTTGAGATATTGATTTCATAATCCTTCCTGAAGAAAAAAGGATTTATCAAAATAAAAGCTATTTCTTTTACGTCAAGCGATTGAAGCCAAAAAAACGGCTGGTGTTCAGCGTCAAATATTGCGTATCGGGTATAATCCTCAAAGCCAAAAAGACCTTTGGGAATTGTTATTTTTTGTTTGTCGTCGATTTCAATTTCTCCAAACGCTTTTGTATCAACCTTCATAATTTCTCCTATAAGTTGTTCGGAAACTTCAGTTTCGGAACAACTTCCTTATAAAATCGTATTTTTGCAGGGCTTTGCCCGAAAAAATGCAAGGATTGTTAGGCAACCAACCGGGTTGCCTAACAATCCATTTACCTTAAAAAGTCCAGTAATGTCGGCGGCAATATTCTTGCCGAAGTCTGTAAAATTGCCTGATGAGCAAATCTTGCCATGTTTAATTCCATAGCGGCTTGCGCCATGTCAAGGCCGGTTTCACGGTTAAGCGCTGCGGCGATGTTAGGTATTTGTCTGTTAATTCTCTGCCAGGCGAATTCCGCACGTTCCTGCCTTGAGCCGACATCGGCTATCCTAAAAGCAACATTGTTAATCGCAAGATCCATGCCGCCGATTCCCTGACTTCCGATAAATTCGTGATCTCCTCGAAGCATTCCGTCTCTTAATCTTATTACAACATCAAATACCGATCCGCCGGAAACCATAGCCTGATTATGCCAGTTAGGCGCATTGTTAACCATATTGCCGCTGATAATTCCTAAATCACGTAACACTTCAGCGCCGCCGGCTCTGTCTTCCGCGCGAATAAGGTGAGCTGTGGTTCCTGAAAGAACAAGCCCTCTTGAGGTTGGATCGATGTGCGCTCTGACAGACGCAGAAGAATCATTTATTTTTGCAACTATCGAAGGCAAAGTGTCGCCGACTGTAACGTTGATCTCGACACCGTCAATAAAAAACGAGCCGTCTTGTTGAACTCTGTAATTTGTGGCATCTACCGTTGAAATTATTGTCATACGTTCCGCCCAGAACGCTTCATCTCCACCAAGATCAAGTCTTAAAAACATATTGTCGCCAATTTCTATGTTTCTGCTTGCGCCCGTTCCTCGATATTCTACATTTGTAATCATCGTTTGATGACCGCCGCCTACCGTTCCCTCAACAATTCGGAAAGGCTCGGTTAAAACACTGTCGCCCGAAAAAGCCTGCCTTGTGTCAGGGCCTCTTGCATTTGAAATAGAAACTAGTTCTTCTAAAAGCTGATTAACTTCAACTGCCATTATGCTGAGATCATCCGGCGTGAAAGTACCATGCGCTCCGGTAACAGCCAGCTCTCTGACTCGCTGTAATATTTCCATTGCGGAATTCAAGTTATCATAAGTATTGTCAAAATGATTCCTCGCAAATTGAGTGTTTTGTTCAAAACGATTCAAGCGGTTCATAAACGAATCATATCTGACAGAATGAGCTGCCGAAAACGGATCGTCTCTTAATCTGTGTAACCTAGTTTGCTCGCCCATCCTTCCTGAAATATTCGAAAGATTCTCTTCTTGTTTGCGTAAATGAAATCTCATGTCCGTAAACGGCATATCAGTAGAAATTCTTTTCATAAAACCTCCATCTAGGGTTGTTCGGAAACTTCAGTTTCCGAACAACTTCCTTATAAAAATAGCATTTTTTTAGGCTTTGCCCAAAAAAATGCAAGACATGTTCGGCAACTAACCAAGTTGCCGAACACGTCAAACGCCCATTCGATTTATTATTGTATCGAGCATTGTATTAACAGTTGTAATAAATCTGGCTGCGGCGTTGTACCCGTGCTGAAACCTAATCATGTTTGCGAGTTCTTCGTCCATATTTACGCCGGAAATCGACTGTCTCCAATTGTTTAAATATCTCATTATCTGACTTTCAGTGGCAAGTGATCTTTCCGCTTGTTCCCCCATTAAGGCGATATTACCAATTGTGCTGGCGAAATAATCGTCAAATGTAGCGAACCTGCCAACCATTACAGCATTATTGCGAATAGACGCAATAGCCGCTGCAGCGTCTCCGTTACCAAGATTCGCCGCTCTGTCGTTAAAACCAAAACCTGCGGCGACAAAAGTAGGATCTCTTAAAAGAGCCGAATTTACTTCAAGCCAGCCTGCGGGATTGGCTATCGGAGCGACAGCCCAATCTGTAGTGTCTCCCCTAAAACTGTTCACTGCGTCAGCAACTTCCCATGTAAACGCACCTTCAGGGCCGGACTCGTTCAGGATTCCCGCATAACCTGTAAGGAAATGACCTGAGTCTTCAATATGGCGTATAACAAAATCAGGGTTTACTCTGTGGCCGTTTACAAGTTCTGCCGGAGTTGCTTTTAAAGAAAGCTGTCCGTTTCTGTTAAGACGAGCTACTACTTCGGCTCCTGAATTGTTAATGCGTGTAATTATATCATCTACGGTATCTGTAGAAAAATACGGAATCTCAACCATTCTGTCGGAACCGGAAAGTGTAATAGTACCCTGCAATCCGGGTTGATCTTGCGGCTGAAGCGTATTTTGTCCGTTTATTCTGTAAATCATGGTAGAATCAAATTCGCCTGTTCCGGCTCTGTCAAAGTTGCCCATGACGTTTAACACAAAAGGATATTCAGAAAAGAAATTGATACCTGTAGTTCCGTTTGCACCGTAAGCTTCCCGATGGATTTCGTTTACAAGGTCTGTAAAGTTCATTGTCATATTATTAAGATTTCTGATTTCCTGCTGAATCGTAACATCTCGCAATTCCATCAGAGCGCCAAGTCTTCCTCTTGTAAAAACCATTTCATTTCCAGTATCCTGCCAATGAATGTGAGGAAAACCTTCAAAGTCGGCATTTCTGCGTAAATCAAACTGCCGCCCCTGCTGACCTTGTACCAAAATGTGCCCCGAAGTATGAACCATAAATTCATCAGGGTCTATTCGAGAAACTGTTATGTCGATAATCGATGACAGTTCATCTACCAGTAAATCCCGTCTGTCCATAAGATCATTTGGGTTATCTCCTTGAGCCTGGATACGTTGAATGTCACCGTTAAGCGCTCCAATTTGTCGAGTCAAATCATTTACTCTGGAAACTGTCATCGCTATGTCATCATTTGCCTGTGTCTGCAATCGAGAAAGACCGTTATAATGATTTCTTATACCATCGATCAAAGTTTGTCCTCTTTGAACAACAGCGACACGAAATTCATTGTTCGCAGCGTGCAGAGACAATTCCTGCCAGCCGTCCCAAAAATTGTCCATTGCGCTTCTTACGGAATTCAAACCTGTTTCAAGGTGTAGTTGTTCCATCTCTCGAATGTAACGATCTCGCACAGACCAGTAACCTTCTCCCGAAGCTTGAGCAACAATGCGCCTGTCCAAAAGTTCATCTCGAATACGCTCTATTCTCGCAACAATAACACCCTGCCCTAACTGGCCGGGAGTTTCCGCGCGGTTAAGAGCCGGTAAAAAAATCGGTTCAAAAGTTGTAAACTCAACCCGCTGTCTTGAAAAACCCGGAGTGTTAATATTATTAAGGTTATGACCAACAGTGTTTTGCGCTGTTTGGTGGGCTTGTACGCCTCTTCTTCCTATTTCCAATCCTGTAAATGTTGAAGTCATATCTATCTCCTAAACTTCGTTTTTAGAAACTCCGGCTTAAAACCATGCTATTTAAATTATTAGAGGAATGTACGCCGTCTTTGTTGTAAACTTTTGCGCACCTTTGCGGAAAAGCCAAAGAGAAAAAATCAGTAAGCGTGGATTTAATTTCCCCGATGTGAGTTAAAAGCGCCTCATTTGCTATCTTTAATTTTAACGCTTCAAATTTGAGACTTTGATAAATCGCCGTTAATTCGGTACGCTGATCTTCGGGCAATATAGCAATCAATGAGTAAAACAGCCCTTTTTCATCAAGGTTTTCCGCAATAGTTTGTTCACGAGTCAATGTCTCAAAAACAACAAAAAGTTTTTCACGCTCTTTTTCTATAATTTCTATTTTGCTTTCGATGGAATTTAAAGTCCCTAAATGCTCCTCAAAAACAGCCCATTCACGGCTTGTGATAGCTTTTTGGATATTATCCTGTGTTATTACAGCATTTTGAATCAGCTCACATTCCCTAAGCAGAATATCTCGACATTTCTCGTAGATCATTATATACCTCATTTTTCGCTGCCATTGCAGCGTATATAGATAAAAATGAAACAAAGTTTCATGATACCTCTATTTATATATCGGTATATTAGATTGAGAAATAAACGAAATTACAATTAAAAAACCGCTTCTACAATCTCATCTGAGCCGTCCAGTACAAACTCAGCGGTTTTTCCCAGACAGGAAACTTGATATTTGCCCTTAAAACCCTCGAATTTGATACCGCCCGTTGAATCTGTATTGGCATTTAACTCGGTATGCCACTTTTTTTCTGTTAATTCTTTTAGGGCGGTATACGCCGGTTTGACGCTGTTATCGGTGCGGAGCAGTCCGGCGGGAGCGTGCAGCCACGCATCATCTGTATTTGACCAGTTCGTAATGGCATGGACAGACGAATGGCTAAACAGGATCTCGTACATTTCCTTTAAGTTGTTTGCCTGCCGCTCCTCTCCTTCGGGTGTAGACGGCCACTGGTCAACCTGCCAATCATTGAGATCAACTATGTGAGGCGGCATAAGGTCGCCGGAAATAAATGTATTTTCTGTAAAATGCAGAGGCAGCCCAAAGTGCGCAAAACGTTCCAAAACTTTGTGTGTTTTTTCGGCTCCCCAATATCCTTGGTGTTGATGAGACTGAATCCCGATCACATCGATAGGAATCCCAACGTCTAAACATTTTTCAATAAGCACCGCATAATCAACTGACGTATCAAAATCATTAAGAATTAAAACAGCGTCGGGGTTTGCCCGGCGTGCCGCTGTGAACACTTCCTTAACCATCTTAACTTGACCAATTTCTTTGCACACACGTGTAATGGCGTTGTCGTACTTGTCAAAAACAGGCATTATAACAACTTCGTTTATTACATCCCAAATATCAATTTTACCTTTAAAAGCAAAAACTTCCCGTTCTACCCGTTCAATAACTTTTGACAAAATCTTGGCGTTAGAATAATTCATAAGCCACTCTGCGCAAACTGTGTGCCAGCACAACGGATGCCCCTTCGTAAGAATACCCCTGCCTTTATACCATTCGGCGGCGGCTTTTAAACGCTTTTCGTCAGGTTTGCCTTCTTCCGGCTCATAGCGGCCAAGATAAAAAGGAAGCGTAGCAAAATTATGAATTGAGAAAAGTTTATCCAGTTTTTCCTGTATCTTCGCAGATTGTTCAGCCTCAAGAGCGAAGCCGTCTTCGTTGCCGCCGGCTAACTCCACAGCCTCAAAGCCGCCGCAGCCAAAGAGAAACTGGTGACCTGTCTGCTTGATTTCCACGTTTTGATTTATTATTGGAGAGCCGTTTTCCAAAACCAGCCGCAGACTTACGGA
>WQWD01000054.1 GCA_009785545.1 Treponema sp.
ATCACAAAAATGTGCAAAGATAAAAAAGTCGTTTTATTAATAGACGAAGTGGACAGGACAAGTAATAACCACGTATTTTTGCAATTTTTAAGCACACTCAGAAAAAAATTCTTAGCTCGCGGCGGCGGCGACGATTATACATTCCACAGCGTTATCCTTGCCGGAGTCTACGACATTAAGAATATTAAACTCAAAATGATGAACGAAGGATTGTATACGCCAGCAGAATCCGAAGGGAAAATTTATAATTCACCATGGAATATAGCTGTGAATTTCACGGTTGATATGTCGTTCAGCTCTGTGGAAATATCTACAATGCTGAACGGATATGAAGCCGAGCATAATACCGATATGAATGTAGCTGCAATATCTGAGGAAATATATGGTTATACGAGCGGCTACCCGTTTTTAGTGTCAAGGCTCTGTCAATGTATCGACGAGGAACTTAATAAAGATTGGACTATGGATGGGCTGCGTGAAGCTGTAAGCGTCATTATGGACGAGCAAAATACTTTGTTTGA
The DNA here is from genome assembly GCA_009785545.1 of Treponema sp. Lineage (GTDB taxonomy): Bacteria > Spirochaetota > Spirochaetia > Treponematales > Breznakiellaceae > WQXQ01. The sequence goes on from WQWD01000054.1 coordinate 522, forward strand.
CGATATATATAAAAACTTGGCGAACAACCACGGGCTTTATCAGTTTATATACAATATTTTAATTTTAGGCGAAAGCTATAATTTTAAGCTCGGCAACGAGATAATAAATTTGGCAAACCGATACGGCATAATATCAAATAAAAACGGCATTGCGGTAATATCAAACCGTATATTTGAAGCGATTATATACGACTATTTTATATCAAAAGATCAAACTGACTTAGAAACGCAAACTATAAGTGGGGTTATATCGGATATTGTAAAAAACGATAAATTCGATATGGAACTTTGCCTGCGCAAATTCGCCGACCATTACAACGAAATTTTTACGGAAAAAGATGCGAAGTTCTTAGAGCGTCACGGACGTCTGTTATTTTTATCATATCTGCGCCCGTTTATTAACGGCAGAGGTTTTTACCATATCGAGAGCGAAACAAGGAATCAGAATCGAATGGATATAGTCGTAGATTACGGGAGCGATCAATTTATAATAGAGCTGAAAATATGGGACGGGGAAAAGCATCACGAAGAAGCGTATGAACAGCTTTTGGGCTATATGGATGATAAGAAAGCTACCACAGGCTATCTGCTGACTTTCGATTTCAGAAAAGAGCAAAACAGAGAGCGCAAAGCGGAATGGGTCGAAATTGGTGGGAAAAAGATTTTTGACGTGATAATTTAGAAAGGGAAACGGCATGGGAAATAGAAATTTAACGCAGGAAACCCTTATAAAGGCTGTGAAAGGCGAGCAATTATATGAAATGGCATCAGAACCGGAAGAATTGAACAGCATAGACGCTGAAACGCTGGATTTCATAGAATCTATAAAAGCTAACCCGCAGTTTAAGGATATGACTTTCTCACAGCTTAGCAGGAATTTAGAGTTTCGGCAAAAATTAAAAGAGTATCGGTTAAATAATTCATCGCCTGAAGATGTCGAAGCGATGGAAATATTAAACAGCGTACTTCCCAAAAAGTACGTAAAACCAAACAACAAGCTCTCAAATAAAGTGACCAAAGATATTGTGGACAAAGGTGAATTTAACCTTATAGTCAGTAGCGGCAAAGCAAAAAAAGAAGTATTTACAAAGGTTATGCTTACGTATGACAACAGCAATATTAAGTTATCAGGACAAAAATATACTCCGTATGACCGCGAAGTGTATGACGGCGTAGTAACCCTTTATGTAGCTGGAAATGACACGATAACCCCGGCTATGGTGTATCGCGCCATGAACGGCTTGACGGAAACGGAAAAAATACGACCAGAAACACTAAAAAAAGTCGCTAAAAGTCTTGATAAAAGTAGGTTTATAAGAACAGTCATCGACTATACAGACGAGGTTAAGATGTACAACAGAAATATAGAAAAAACCACTTATGACGGTTACTTGTTAGCCGCTAAAAAAATCACAGTAAAAATAAACGGCGAAGAGCATGAAGCATATAAATTATTAGACAAGCCAATTTTATATGAATACGCGCAAATATCAGGGCAGATAGTAAGTGTTTCGATGAAATATTTGCAAACTAAAAACGCCGTAAGGGGGACAGATGAAGTAATAATCATTCGCGGCTATCTACTACGGCAAATAGAGTGGATGAGAAATGAAAAAATTTCTCGCAGCGATAATATAACCTACCAAGCCATTTATGACGAGCTTGAAATATCAAGAGTGGTATACGATGAAATCCAATACAAAAAGAAAACAGCAAAGATACGAAACCATATAAAAGCCATTTTAGAGGAGTGGAAACAGCAAGGATATATAATAGACTACGCGGAATATAAGAACGGCAAAACGCTAATTGGCATCTCAATGATGATATAATATTTTAAGGTTAATTTATTTTCAGTACCCACTTGTACGGGGTACCCCCTACCCCGTACAAATGGGTACTATACCCCGTACAAATGGGTACTATACCCCGTACAAGTGGGTACTATACCCCGTACAAATGGGTACTGAACGCCTTTAAAAAAAATCGACTTTACCGTGATAAAATGGGCAAAAAGTGAACATCACAAAAAAGGCTATAGATACTATAAGTATTATAAGTATCTATAGCGAAAACCCGTCCGCTTGACGCGGGACGGGATTTTCTGTTATGCTTATAACAAAGAGAAAATTAAAAATAAAAGAGTGGAAAATTTTTCAAATTTTCATTACGCCTGCGGGCGCAGGGTTGCTTATAAAAAATAAAAAAAGCAAAACCAAGCGGGATCTCCTAAATTAAGATTTTTTCAAAAAACAAAAAAAATTGGTTCAAGCGAAATCTCTCAAAACAGAAATTTTCTTTTTGATGGTTTCGAAAGAGAAAAAACGAAAAGGAAGGCGGCGAACATATGCACCAAACAAACAGAACGGAAGCGAAAGAAATGGCGAGAGGCAGGCTCGCGGAATACCTCGAGAGGATAACAGAGCGAAAAGGCAAGCAATATATTTGCCCTCTTTGCGGTAGTGGGACGGGCGCGAATAAAACGCCTGCGGGCAAACTCAACGATGACTTTACATATCATTGTTTCAGCTGCAACTTCCACGGCGATATATTTAGCTTGGTGGGCAGGGTAGAAAGTATAGCGGACAGTGCCGATAGATTTAAGCGCGTATACGAGATTTTTAATCTTTTTACTGACGAGAAACCCAAAACCGCAGTTTTGGATGCGGATTATACTGAATATTTTAAAGAGTGCCATGCCAGGGCAGGAGAAACGGATTACTTTTCTTTTAGGGGAATAAGCGACGCGACTATAAAAAAATTTATGCTTGGGTACGACCCAGTATGGCGAAGCCCAAAGGCGTTGCGTGACGGCAATAAGCCACTGGCAAGCCAGCGAATAATCATACCAACAGAGCGAGGCAACTACATAGCGCGGGCGGTTGATCCGAACGTCGATCCTCGTTTTAAAGTCGTCAAAGAGGGCGCATCAGAAATCTTCAACAAAAAAGCGTTGTATGGAACAGAGCCGGTATTCATAGTAGAGGGTGAGATTGATGCCCTGTCAGTTATCGAAGCCGATGGTCAGTCGCTTGCGCTTGGCGGATTAGGGAACAAAAATAAATTTATCACTCTTTTAAGAGAAAATTCGCCAACAGCACCGATTATTATTTTAAGCCTTGACAACGACAATGCAGGGCGCAAAGCGCAGGCTGAAATCGCAGATGCGCTCAGAGGGCTTAAAATGACGTTTTTGGAGCAAAATATAAGCGGGGCATATAAAGACCCTAACGAACACCTTACGAGCGATTCTGGAGCGTTTAAACGCATTATACGCGATGCGCAGAACTACGCTTTGATATATGCTTTAGAAGCTGACCAGATAGCGCGTGAGAAATATATAAATGAGATGGCGGTGACTTCAAAGATAAGCAATTTCTTGGGACAGGTCAAGGCAAGCGCGGACACGCCTGCAATCCCGACAAACTTTCCTGAGCTTGATAAAATATTGGATGAGGGCTTGTATGAAGGGTTGTATATTTTAGGAGCAATCAGTTCGCTGGGCAAGACGAGTTTTGCTTTGCAGATCGCCGATCAGATAGCGCAGCAAGGGCAGGACGTACTCATATTCAGTTTGGAGATGGCGATGACGGAGTTGATGGCGAAGAGTATCAGCCGCTTAACTTATTTGGAGTGTGGCGATGCCGTCAGTCACGCAAAGACTACACGGGGAATCACGGCGGGCAAGCGGTACGAGAATTACAGCAGAGATGAACGTGACCTTATAGACAGTAGCGTAAAAAAATATGCGGAGTACACAGACCGCTTGTTTATCTATGAGGGCATAGGCGATATAGGTGTAAGCCAGGTACGGGACGTTGTTGCAGAGCATATAAAAGCTACGGGCAGCAAGCCGGTTATAATTATAGACTACCTGCAAATATTAGCACCGTTTGAGCCGAGGGCGAGCGATAAGCAAAACACAGACAAGGCGGTGTTCGAGCTGAAAAGATTAAGCCGCGATTTTAAAATTCCAATCTTGGGCATATCAAGCCTCAACCGCGCAAGCTATACCGCCGAAATAAATATGGCGGCGTTCAAGGAATCGGGCGCGATAGAGTATAGTTCGGATGTGCTTCTCGGTCTCCAGTTTGCGTCAGACGGCACGGAAATCACTTCGGCAGGGATAGATAGACTCAAGCGCGAAAACGTTCGTAAAATAGAATTGAAAATTCTTAAGAATCGTAATGGTGCAACAGGCGACAGTATAACATATGATTACTACCCAATGTCCAACTATTTTAAAGAGACGGGCAAAAAACAAAACAGCAATGGCGGCAAACGTCTTTAGGCAGCACTTGCTCTATAAGAGTCGATCACAATGTAGACGAAGCGCAGCGAGGCTTAAGGTCAAAAATCCGTGAGGATTTTTCGCGAGGGTTTTAGGGGTGTCCCTTAACAAGCGCGTCTGCAGGGAAACGAAAGTGACCGAGCAGAAGCCTTGCTTGCCAGATTAGCAAATTCACCAAAATGCCCGATTTTTTATTGTTCTGAAATGTGAAAATTGGTATTTTATATTGTAAATTATCAAAAGTTATGTTAAAATTATAATATAATGTCGATTTGAAACAGGAGTAAATGAAAATGAGAATAGCAATTTGCGAAGATGAAGATAAGTATGCGGAGCAACTTATCAAGTATATAAATGAGTGGGCAAAAGCTAAAAGTGTCCCTGTGGAAATTTTCGTACATATCACCGCTGAAAAGTTTTTGTATGATTGGGAAGACAGCGAAGATTACGATATGATTTTCCTTGATATAAGAATGGGAAGTATGACGGGCATGGATTTGGCGAAAATAATTCGCAGAACCAATAAAGAGATGGCGATTGTCTTTGCTACGAGTATGGCGGAATACGCAATCAAAGGATATTCGGTTGATGCTATGCAGTACTTATTGAAACCTGTACGGAAAGAAGATTGCTTTGATTGCCTTGATAAGGTTTATAACAGCGGCAGAATCCAAAAGTATTTTTTGTTTGAGGATTGGGACAAAACTTTTAGAATCCCGCACGAAGACATAATTTATATCGAAAAGTTCGCACATAACGCGAATATAGTAACGTCTGCGGATGAATACACACTCAGAAAGACGATAGCGCAACTGTTGGAGACATTGGGCGGCGGTTTGTTTGTGCAATGCCATAAATCTTATATTATAAACATACGGCATATGGAATCTCTTTCTAAGACGTTTGCCATGATGTCAAACGACAGTGAAGTACCTATCAGCAAAAATATGATAAAAGAGATAAACGAACGGTTTTACAAATATAACGTAAATAAAGTTTAGGAGGGTTTGCGAATGCCGTTAGAATGGATTTTAATACAGGTATTTGTTAATACGGTGGAGATTGGTGCGCTGTTTTATTTGCTGTGCAGTAAATTTGCAGCGAAGGGGCGTACTTTTATTCCTACGCTTTCTTTTGTTGTCGGATTTGTTGTTTTTATGTCGTTGCCTATGTTCATCTCTTTTAGAGGATTGCCTCTTACAGAAATTGTCACTCTTTCTTTTAGCTTTATATATTTATTATTTTTCCGAAACGGAAGAATATTGAAAAAAATATTTTGGGTATTGATTGGGTATTCGCTTATAATAGCAATAGCTTTTTTCTCTATAACTGTTATCACTTTCTTACGTGGAGTATATCATATAGATATAATTAATGTTACCTCGATTGAACGTCTATTAACAATGATTCTTGCAAAAACTTTACAGGTAATTATATTCTATATTTTAGCCAAAAGAAAGAAACAGGACGAAAGAAGGAATATTACGTCGCCTATGCCAGTATTTGTTTGCTTTACAATTCCTCTAGTGAATCTTGCAATAATGATATTTATTCATATTTGGATTGTTAGAGGGCTTGAGATACCTGAAAATGTCTCTTTTTTAGTTTCAGTTGGTTTTTTTGTCACGAATATAATAGTATTTGTTTTGTATGAAATCATAAATAGAGAAGCAGAGAAAAACTACGATTTAATAGCAAAAAATAAACAGTATGAGCTTACTGAGGAGCACAATGGTCAGGTAATCGAAATATACGAAAGAATGCGAGAGTGGCGTCATGATTACAACAACCATATGCAATTGGTTGTGGGTATGCTTGAAAAAGCAGATTCTAATGAGAATAGTGAAGCTATAGATTATATAAAAAATTTAGACGAAAAGATTAAAAGCTCGTCGTTAGAGATAGTGACTGGAAATCATATCGTGGACGCGATTGTTTCGGCCAAGGCAACTTTGGCTTCAGTGCATAACATAGCTTTTGAGCATAATATTTTACTGACAGAAGAGATTAGTGTGGATGACACTGATTTATGTTCGGTTTTATCGAATCTGATTGACAATGCAATTGAGGCTTGTTGTAAATTAGACGATGGCAGGTACATTAGTCTTGAGATGATAATTTTTAGAAATCAGCTCAGCATAAAAATCTCAAACTCAACTGACGGCGAATACAAATTGGAAAATGGTAAGTTCAAAACAACGAAACGAGGAGATTTACATGGTATAGGTATGGGACATATCAAATCAATTGTCGAAAACTATGGTGGGATATACGATATTAAACCGGAATCGGATTCCTTTACTACTAACATAAGCATTCCTTTGGCTCGTCAGCATACAAGCGCACTGCGCACAAACCTTTAATCTAATATCTATACGTCGCCACCGCCTCCCGCTTTATTTTGCTTCTCGCGTTCATATCGAACTACGTCAGAGAAAAATGCCTTGATATCAAAATCGACTTTTCCACAGGCGGCGTTGTATATATTATTAGTATTATTAAAATCAGTATTACTATTATTAGTATTACTAGGGTTCAGATTTTGAACTTCTTGAAGTTCATTTTTTGAACCTTTAGAAGTATACTTATTAGACTTCTTGAAGTTCAAAATCTGAACTTCTGAACCTGTGGCTGTGGATAACTCATTGACATAAATAATGTTAGGCTTGCCTTGACCTTGTTGGCGAGTTTCTATCAGTTTAGCATTTGTTAATTGTTTTATCAGCTTGGTTGCAGTAGCCTTGGCGCATCTGCACAGCTTCATAACTTCTTGGATGGTGAAAATTATATAAATGCTGCCGTCTTTATCCGAAAAGTCTGTGCTGTTCACTTCAGACAGCCTTTTTCTGTCGAGCATTACGCTGTAAAGGATGATTGCCCATCCGTCTAAGCCATTGAACGCCTCGCCATGGAGTAACTCTTTCGGTAATTGATAAAATTTCATGGAAATACACCTCGTTAATATATTCCACTCAAAACTTTTTCCCAAACAGCTTGACAAACGATTGAAATGAGGGTATAATAATGAATAGGCACAAAAGCCCCCACTTTCATTTGAAAGCGGTTTGGAAAAGTCTTATGATAGTTGTGGTAAACTTATTATACAGGCTTTTTCTTTTTTTGTCAATACTTTTTAAAATTTTGCAGGTATCACCAAAATCTGCGGCGGGAAGCCCTTTGCTTTAGAAATATGGTACTGTGCTGCTGTATAAATCTTGGCACGAAGTAGGCGTTTTTTGTCACGAAAGGAAAATTTTAGCCATTCGTGACAATTTTCGTATATTTCGTGCCAGGATTTTTTTGAGCCTGTTTTTTATGATATAATATAATCACAGAAAAGCAGAACAAATAAAAAAGCAGGAGGAAACCAAACTAATGGGAATCATATGTAATTCGTGTTTAAATTTACTTAGTAAGGCTGTAGGTAATGTTTGTATGTTTTTGGTTGGTGTGTCGGCAGGGACTATGAGCTGGGCGGGAATATACGAGCCCGAAATGCCAACTGCGTTAAGACCCAAAGATGAGGAAGCCGAATAATAGCAACTTTATTGTTACATCACGACCCGAAAGGCGAAATAAAAAAACAGCTTTACAAGTTAAAAAAATATTCTCTTTCTGAGAATAAGGACAATAAAAGAAATATAGAAAAACTTGCTAAACACGTTGCAAAGATTCATGCGTGTAATATAAACCAAAATGATCTTGAAATATATAATGCAGGATGGATAATAGAGCAAGTTTGTAAAATCGGGGATAGCCGATATAAAAATGACATAATTTTGGCTTCGAAAATCATGTCTCAAGTAGAGTTTCATAATGCTCCGTTGAAAGACAATAAGTTTTTAACGTGGGATATAAACCGGTCAGATTGGCAAGGAAATTACGAAACCGGCAGAGTTGGCAGCAGTGCTTGGGATATAGCGTGTATCATAAATTTCGCGGATGACGCGCAGTTCAGCGAAATATTTTTAGAAAATTATTTGAGATATGGTGGAACTAAGCCAACATTGATGGTGCTATACGCAAATTTATATTATATTAAAGTATTTGAATCGGTAAAAAATAATGATTTTGAAAATGTAATGGAAATCACAAAAGAAATATTAGAAGAGGGCGCGTTTAAAACGGATATTATTTCATACGAAACGTTGTTAAAGTTAAAGATAACCGGATATTAGCGGAGGTTATTATGCTTAATAATATTATTGACAAAAATATTGTGTTTCTTCAAAAACACGGCGTGAAAATGAACATTGACGATGATAAGGCGGTTTATAAATATGGATTGCAGATTTTATATTATTATGTTATAGATTTAGTTGTTATATTTTCACTGGCGCATTTATTTGGCAGGTTATATGAAACGGTTATAATGGTAGCTATTTTCGGATTACTTCAAGTTTTCGGCGGAGGGTATCATGCGAAAACTCCTTTAAAATGTCTTGTGACAATGCTCATAAGCCTAGCAGTAGGTAATATTTTGATTACGTTTATGTCAGATATGCTTGCGATTAATTTGGTAATTGTGGTATATTCTATGAGTATTATACTGATTTTAACGCCGGTCACTAATAAAAAACATCCCGTAAGTAAAAAAATTAAGCAGCGATCGAAAATAATAGTTAGGGTCATAGCGATATTAACCTTAGCGGCAGTGTTAATACTGAGTTATTTTAATAAAAATATTGAAATCGCTACCATAGCAGTTATATTAGCATTGTATGCGGTTTCTTTGATAACTGTAAAGATTAAAACAAATTTAGAATAGAGAAAGGTGGAACAAGAATGAAATCATTGAGCAAAAAATTACTAAGTGGGGTTGCCGTATTTGCAATTTTAGCAGCTGCAATCATACTATTTACGAACTTCGTCCCAGCAAATAATATAGGTGCTGTGGATGTAGATGAAGTTTTGGGCAAGTGGAATGTTGTCAGTTTTGTGAGGGAAGTCGAAGATTTCAATCCTGCTGATATTAGCTGCTGCCGGTCTAAGCAATTGTGGTGGCAGAGCGTTGAATTTTCAAATGACGGAATGGCAGTTGCGAATATCGGGAATCGCCGGAATAACACACTGACATGGGCAGAAGGCGAGATGGAATTTAGAGGCTGGTGGAGTCAGGATTCGCCTGCATATGCAATAAAAACCATAGACGGTACGGAATATCTATTCATTGAGTGGACACAGCCGAGTTATGTTGTGCAAGGGACCGGACTAATGTATTTTGTCTTTGAAAGAGTTCGCTCTTAACGATGAAAGATAGGGAGTGCCGTGGTGTGAATGCCTTATAGTATATGCGCATTACGGTACTCCGTCTAAACATAGCAACATAGTTAAATTTTGATAACGATTCCTTTGCTGGTTTGATTGACTGATCACCAATCGCGAAATCTGCAGGAAGTTATAAATATATTCGCTTGAAAAGTTTGCACTTTATATAGGGCTTTTCGGTGAACGAATTACATTAAAATTAAGGAAAGAAGGAGGATTCATAAGATTTCATAAATCCTTAAAAGAAAACAAAAATGATTTTATAAAAAGAAAGGAAATTTAATTAATGATTTTAAAGAAAAACAAAATTTTAAAAAGGGCAATGTTTGTATTCCTAATTGCTATGATGGTACTCATACCTTTGAATCTCGTCGGGGCTAGTGAATATGCCGGGGCTTCAATATATGAATTTGAAGAATGTTGCCTAGTATGGGCAGATGGTAAATTCGAACAATCGGTGATGCCGATGAGTTGGGGGTGTACACATTCTCGAACCCAAAGAAGTGTCTATTACATTAATTGCCCGGTTCCAAGCCATGGATCAGGAACTATTACTGTAGACTCACGGCGGTGTCTAGATTGCGGGCAGGAACTAAGTAGGAGCGTAACTCCGTGTAGCCTTTGTTTCAATCCTCGCGATGGAGATTGCGATGTTATAACAAATTAGACCACAATTCCGTGTAGGCATTGCTAGTCAAAAGATATTTAACACATAACATTATATAACTTATTCAGTTACGTACGATAAGCGAAGGATCTTTGAATATATTTGCTTGAGGATTCTTCGCTTACAACGCAATTAGGCACGACCAAATGAATTATAGCCAAGGGGAATAAAATTATGCTTAAACGAGATTTACGCAGAAGCGGGATGTCTGAAATAACGTTAGAGCCCAAGCAATCGTGGATAACTGTATTGTGGGTAGCGTTGACGGCGGTTTTAGTCATTATCG
>WQWD01000055.1 GCA_009785545.1 Treponema sp.
CTTATCGCTATAATATTTTCAGGCGTTTTCCATAACATTCGTTTCGCGTCCTGACCTACAGCGACAATTTTTTTTGTGCCTCGTTCCACCGCAACAACTGACGGTTCATTTAATACGATTCCTTTATTCTTGATATAAATAAGCGTATTGCAAGTTCCCAAGTCAATTCCAAAATCTGATGATAAGTTGCCAAACATTTTTACCTCCAATATAACTTTAATTAATAAATATTAATTAAGCCTAATTAATTTAATCGAGCTCTTGCTCCCGCATGAGCCGGATTTTGTCTATATGCCATTCTCCATTCAAAACGCGCGCGTGTTGTATCACCCTGAAGATTATAAAGTTCACCTAACTGAAAACGCGCCTCTGCGTTTTCACCCGTTTCGTTTATTATTGTTAAGAGATGATGTTCCGCTCTTGCGTATTCTCTTAAAATTATGTATATCTCGGCTAACATAAGACGAGCTATAACGACAGATAATGAATCATTTGAATTTTCAATGCAAAGCGTCAGATAACTGACAGCCATGGAATATTCTTCCATTGCCATATATGATCTTGCAATTGCAAGTAACAGATTATCTGACTGTATTTGACCAGGAATAAAGCTTTGCGAAAAAGCAGCAACACTGCTTCGGTAATCTCCCAAAGCCGCAAAAGCCAAACCTAAAAATTCCGGTATATCAGCAGCTTCATGATGCAGATACAAAGCTCTCTCTAAATACCTTACAACTAAATCCGCATACTTTGGACCTTTATAACCATAGGCTTTTCCCAAAATGTAATATACGGCAGGATCTTTTTTGTTATGAATAAGAGCTTTCCGTAAAGAAAAAATACTTTGATTTATAAAAGGAAGCATATCTTGATGATTGATTTGAGAAATACCCAATTGATAAGCGGAAAATCCATTTATTTTTAACAGATAATAATCAACAGGTCTTTCGAATAAGAGATTTGAGCTGATTTCAAACGCACGTTCAAAATCACCTTCATTCCAAATGCGTAAAACGTCACGCCTGTCGTTAATAGCTCCGCTCCTTGGTTGAGAAAGAACAATAACCCCAATTACAACCACACAAAGAAGAGCGGCTATAACCCCAATAATGCGAATTTCTTTTAAATATATATGCCGCCCACGGCGGGATCTATTGCTTATCATCGTAATTTAGGTAAATTGTAAATAAAATCCCTATTAATGTCAATGAAATTTTGTTAAATTGCTTGAAATTTTGTTAAATTTAATGTATTTTGATATCACGATGAACCAGGCTGCCGCTCAAAATCTTAATTTTTATGATTTGGGGAGGAAAGTCCGGGCTCCGCAGGGCATGATGCCGGGTAACTCCCGGGTCTGTCATCTTTTTGTCCGCAAAAAGATGACAGAACAGACAGCGCCGCAGAAAATATACCGCCCGTATGATATGGGTAAGGGTGAAAAGGCGGGGTAAGAGCCCACCTCTTCGGCGGCAACGCCGTTGGAAAGGCAAGCCTCATCAGGAGCAAAGTCAAGTAAGCGCATTAATTGTTTTGTTAACAATCGTTAATAAACTTTTTGCCGGCTGCCCGCCGGTCAAGCGCGGGTAGACTGCTAAAAAAAATTATAAAAAAATTTTTTAAGACAGATGGCAGCATAAAAAGCGGCTTGCCGCTTTTTTTACAGAACCCGGCTTATGGTTCATCGTGTTTTTTAAATAAAATGGCTGTCCGAAAAGTTGGTTACTTTTCGGACAGCACCTTTTCCTAAAAAATTTTCAAAAACTCAGAGCTTTCGGCTCGGGTTAGTTTAAAAATTGTTAATCGTCTTCGGAGTCGATGTTGACTATTTCTTCCTCATCGTCGTCATCTTCTTCCTCAATATCATCGAGATCTGACAGAGCGCCTGTATCTTCTGTGTTGAAGTAATCTTCCTCACCTTCGCTTGATTCTTCGTAGAAAAGAATTCTTGAACAATACGGGCAAAAAACAAAATCTTCGCCAATGCGAACTTCGTTGGCGAATTGGACAGGAAGGATCATGTGACAGCCATGGCAGACATTTCCTTTGATAGCGACTATACCTACGCCCATTTTATTTTTGATAATACGTTCAAATTTAAAAACTAATTCAGCGTCAAGATTTTCGGTGAGCTTGGATTCTTTTTTCTTTAGAATGTCCAGTTGTTTTTGTTTTTCTGAAATTTCCGCCTGAATTTTTTTTCTGCGGTCATTTAGCTCTGTTTCATTCTGCTCTATCATTGAAGTTTGCTCTTTAATCTGGTTGTCAAGTTCAAAGAGAAATTTTTCCTTTTGCTGTAAAGCCTTACGGTGATCCTGTTCTTTTTCCGAGAGGTCTTTGATCTCTTTATCCAAAGCTTCGATTTCTCTTTGAGTTGTAACGAGCTCCATGTTTTTTTCGTTTTTTTCCCTTAAAGATTCCGTCTCCAAAAGCTTGTTTTTTAAATCGATTTCTTCTGATTTGACTTTTTCATAATCAGCGTTTTTATCGATGAAGGTTTTTTTTAACCTTACTAACATTTCTTCCTGTGTTCCCAAAAGTTTTGGGATTTCCTTGATATTTTTTTCCAATCCAATTTTTTCATAGATGATTTCCTGCAATTCCTGCAGTTTTTCAAGGTCATTTTGTCCTACCATTTTATTCCTCCGTTAAGTAATTTTTTGGATATAATTATTTAATTATCCAGATAATCTTTTAATTTTCGGCTTCTCTTTGGATGCCTTAACCGACGAAGCGCTTTCGCTTCTATTTGCCTTATCCTCTCACGTGTTACGCAGAAGAACAAACCTACTTCTTCTAAAGTAAGTGAATAATTGTTATCAAGACCAAAACGCATTTTTAATACTTCCTGTTCGCGGGCAGGAAGTGTGGACAAGACGCTTTCAATTTGTTCTTTAAGAACCTTAAACGCGGTTTGATTGGCCGGATTTTCAACATCTTTATCTTCGATAAAATCGCCCAGAAGAGAATCTTCTTCTTCGCCAATTGGAGTTTCCAGGCTTATAGGTTCACGTGCGACATTTTTAACTGTTTTTACTTTAAGAACAGGCCATCCCAGTTTTTCGGCAATTTCGTCATCTGTGGGTTCGCGCCCAAGCGTTTGCAAAAGCTGCCTTGATTCACGCACAACTTTGTTAATTTGCTCGATCATGTGAACAGGGACACGGATCGTTCTGGCTTGATCAGATATTGACCGTGTAATCGCCTGCCTGATCCACCATGTAGCGTAAGTTGAAAACTTAAAACCTTTTTGATATTCAAATTTTTCTACGGCTTTTATAAGGCCTATATTGCCTTCCTGAACCAGATCAAAGAAATGAAGTCCGCGGTTAGTGTATTTTTTTGCGATTGAGACAACAAGGCGCAAGTTTGCCCTGATAAGTTTATCCTTCGCATTTTTCATTAAATTGCGGCCTGAGTATATTTCGTCAGAGTTAACTGTAATATTGTTTATGTTTTCAATTTTTTCTTCGAATTCTTCGGCCAAGAAATTTATTTTTTTATCAGTTACCTGTATCTGGCTTATCTTTTCTTTGATTTCTTCGGCAGAAAGCCCCAATTTTTCTTCTAATTGCTCACGGTCGCCTTTTATTGTCAAAAGACGGCCAAGAGTACGAAGCTCCTTTAAAGATGTTATTCTAAGATGTTTTTCCAGCCTTTCTTTTTCTTTGTTGTAAATTTTTATTTTTTTTGAAGCCTGAATAAATTTTTCAGAAAACGCCTGTATTTCGTCAGGGTGTATCTGCGTATTTCTTATCGCCTTCATTATTTTGTTACGCATTGAAATACATTCTTTGCTTTCAAGATAATCTTCATCTTTGGAAATAAGATGTTTTTTTAATTCGATATAATTTTTTAAATCACCCTGAATCGAACGTAATGTATCTCTGTAAAATTGATTTAACCTGCGGAACTCTGTCATGTGTTCTGTCATTTCTTTTTTTGACAGGTTTAATTCCTTGAAGTCTTTTTTTGAAAAAGTTTTTTGGGCGATATTGTAAAATTCGGGTATTATCATTCCCGATTTTTTTATAACTTTTATTACGGTTTTTTCGCCCTCTTCCATTTGTTTAGACAATTCAATTTCCTGCTCGGCTGTCAACAAGTGCTCTTTTCCGATTTCCCGTAAATACAGCCTTATCGGATCGTCAACAAGAGAGGAATCTTTGTCGCTTGAACCTTGCGTTTTATTTTTTTTGTTTCCCTGATTTTTTTGAGGGCCGGTTTCTTCTTCACCAGAAAGATCTTCTACAAGCTGCACATTGTGCGTTTCAAGTAAAACCAAAACAGGTTCGATTTTTTCGGGACTGTTAATAATATCCTCAGGAAGAAAATCAGACAGATCTTCATAGGAAAGTGTTTTCCTAACCTTTGCGAATTCAAGCAATTTAACTATTGCGGGATCTAAAACTTCATCAATAAGCACGGGTCCGGCATTTTGGCTTTCTTTTTTTTCTGGTATTTCGCTCTGTTTATTTACAAACGGCTTTTTTTGAAATTTTTTATCAAAATGTTTTATTAAAGGCGATACTTTCCTGGTTTTTAGTTTAATATTATTTAACATTTACCATCCTTAGTTTCTATTATCTTCCGTTTAGTTCTCTGATTTTATGATCGATTATTTGTTTTTCTTCGAGTAATTCATCGATCAATTCTGTTTTCTCATTAGAGCGTTCGATTTCACGCATTTCCGAATTAATATCTAAAAGTCTTTTAGTGAATCTTTTTATTCTGATTCTTTTTATTCCGTCCTCCATCAATTGGCGGGCAAAACTGCCCTTATATTCTCCCGAAGTTCCTTTTTCGGTAACATAATTACGCAAATTTTCATCTTTAATCCTTGAAAGCAATGAATCTATTCCGTTTTCATCATGCACAAAACATTCTTCCAACGCAATGAAAATTTCTTTTGCGGCTCTGTCGTCTATCTCCTTTATTTCCAGAGCAGTTCGAAAATCCGTATACAACTCCATATTTACAGCTACAATGGTAAGCAGGCCAAGCTCGTCATTTCTGCGAATTTGTATTTTTGAAATTTGCGAATCCTCTTTAATCTCCTGTTCCTTAAAGCTTTGCCGTCTTTCGTAACTATTACGGGAAAACGATCTGTCTGTGCGTGTTTTCCATCCTGAATAATCTTTCCGCACGGCGGCTTTGTCAATTTTTAAAATGTCGGCAATCCTTGAAATGGTATCATCACGGTCGACTTCCGAATTTAATGATTCCAGAAAAGGAAACAAAAACTCGGCAGCTTTGTTGACATTACCTTCTTCCGCCGCATATTGAACCTTTGCGTGAGAAATAAGGTACTCAAAATCATTTATAGTGCTTTTCAGAACTTTTTTCAATACATCTGAGCCGAATTTTAACAAAATATCAGCAGGATCTTTCACTTTTTCGTTAGAATCGGCGTTTTTAACATCAATTTGCCTTAATCCTTCGTCTAAATTGACAACAAAACACGAAATTCCGTTTTTTCGGCAGGTCATTATAGCTTTAAAAGCCGCTTTGCGCCCCGCTTCATCGGTGTCAAAAATCAGAATCACCCTCTCTACCCAAGCCCTGAGCCATGCCGCCTGTTCATCTGTAAACGCTGTTCCAAGCGGGGCTACAGAATTTGTTATACCTACCTGATGAAGTGCCAATACGTCGATATATCCTTCCGCAAGGTAAACTGTTTTTGTTTTACGCATTTCGGGTTTTGCCTGATCAATTGCGAATAACGTTTGTCCTTTTTTGTAAACTTCAGTTTCAGGTGAATTTATATATTTGGGCGGTTCTTTTTGTTTTTCTCCAATAGTTTCATTCTGAAAAATATCAGGAATAGCTCTTCCGCCAAACGCTACGATTCTCCCTTGTCTGTCCGAAATCGGAAAAATAATTCTTCCAGAAAAAAGCGGAATTGTTTTATAGTTAGCGGAAAAAAGTCCTGACTTTTCAAGGAACTCATCTGAGTATCCTTTTTCCTTTAAAAATTTGTGTAAAAAATCACGCCTTGCCGGAGCGTATCCGAGTTTAAAAATGCCGATTATTTCAGGGCTTATTCCTCTGTCTCGAATGTACCTAAGCGCATTTTGACCTTCCTGATTTTCATTTAAAAAATACAAAAAAGTTTTTGCAACTCTTCGGTAAAGTTCGTATAATTCATCTTTAATTGAATTTGATTTAGCAATTTCTTCGCCAGAAATTGTATCATCATATTGAATTTCGATTCCTGTTTTACTCGCAAGATTTTTTATAGCCTCAGGGTAGGAAAGCTTTTCCATTTCCATGATAAAGCTGATAACACTTCCGCCTTTATTGCAGCCGAAGCAATAATACATTTTTGTATCGGGGTCTACTTTGAATGACGGAGTTTTTTCCTGCCCTCCGCCGTGAAAAGGACACCTCCCCCACCATCGTCCGCTTTTTTGTTCAAGACGGACATAATCATTTATAACCGACACAGCGTCAAGACGCCGGTTTACTTCGGCGATAGTTGATTTTGATATTAGTGCCATGGCGGAATTGTCAGAAGCGCCCCTGCTCTTAAATGCTCGTCATAAGTCCGTGAAAAGCGATGCGTTCCTGTTGCAACATTTATCAGCCTAAAAAACAAATAATCTGTATTTTGCGGATATATAGCCGCTCTAAGCGCTATCATTCCGGGAGCGGAAATCGGCCCGGGAGGAAGCCCCCTGTGCATATAAGTGTTGTACGGAGACTGTATCTCAAGATCGACATTAAAAATCCTGTTTGGGTGAGGCCGTCCAAGTATTTCTGTTATTATAAATTCAACTGTAGCGCATGATTGCAGTAGCATATTCACCCTGAGACGGTTAAAAAAAACTCCAGCCATTATGGGTGCTTCTTCCGGCACTCTGTATTCCCTTTCAACAATGGAAGCCATTATAACAATTCTATTTAATTCTTCGGGTGACATATTTACAAGCGTCGGGCTGATAGTATAAAGCCTGTCAAAAAAGTTATACGCCATTGTTCTTACAACTCTGGAAGCGGGATAATTTAAAGGAAACATATATGTATCGGGAAAAAGGTATCCTTCCATTGAGGAGCCGGGAACTCCAAAATGTCTTAATATTTCGGGATCTCTTACCGCCCTTAAAAAATCTTCAGAAGAAACAATTCCCGCATCCTCTAAAATTCTTGCGGCTCTGCTGAGGGTAACTCCTTCGGGGATTGTTACCCTGTGAAGTATTTGCCTTCCGGCAACCAGAAGGCGTAAAATAGCGAGCTGATCTTTTGGTTCGCTGATTAAGTATGTTCCGACTTTCACGTACTCTCTTTCCAGCCTGCCAAGAATATCCCAAAAATATCTGTTTCTGATAAGACCTGCGCTTTCCAGCCGCCTTCCGACAGACTGACCGCTCTCCCCTCTTCTGACTTCAACGTAGAATCCGCCTCCGAGAGCCGGAGTAATGCCATCAATGCCTGAAACATCAATTACGTTATCTGTATTTGGAGGTGAATTAAAATAAATAAACAATCCTAAAGCACCGAGAGAAACAAAAAGACCTATCCCGACAATCGCACATATAATTTTTATAAACCCTAAAAAAATATTATTCTTTTTCATATCAACCTCCCAATATAAGCAAATTTATATTGTAATCTTTAAACCTTCGACAGCAAGAGTTAATTCAATTTCTTTTAAGCTCATCCGCTCAATGTACCATTTTGCCGATTGCAATAATCCGTAAAGTTTATGATCATCGTATGTTGGATCGTGATGAAACATTACCATATGTTTAATGTTCCAGTTAGCCGCAAAATCAACAGCCATGCTGAAAGCGCTGTGCCCCCAATTGTATTTTTCTATCGCCTCTCCTAGAGTGTATTGGCTGTCAATAATGATTAGATCGGCGTTTTGAAAAAACGATATGTTTTCTTCGTTTTTTATAAAGTCATCGGAAGTGAGCTCTACATCTGTTGCGTATATCAAACGTTTGCCGTTTTCATTGACGCAATAAGCCCAAGAACCTCCGGGGTGGTTCATTTTTTTTGCGCTTACACTGCGCCCGCAAATTTTAAATTCCTTTTCCATGTAGTGATAAGTTTTTGCAGCGGTCATTGCGTCAAGCGTAACAGGAAAATACGGATCAGTCATTTGCCCGGAAATAATGCCTTCCAAACCTCCAAGAGGAGAATAAAAATCCAGTTTGTTTTTATCTTCATAACCGGGAAGAAAAAAAGGAAGCCCCTGTATATGATCCCAATGAAAATGAGAGAGGAAAATATGATAATGATTCATTTTTGCCATTTCCTGAGCTAACCCCATCTCACGAATCCCTGAGCCGCAGTCAAAAACAATACATTCTCTTGAATCATCAAATGATACGCTTACACAAGGGCTGTTGCCTCCGACAGTTCCAAAAAGCCATGGAGGCAGGTTTGCAAGAAAACGCTCACGGCTTTCCGAACTTTCAATATCTTCTGGAGTTATTTGCTCCACAATGGCGGAAATTTTGCTTTTTATACGGGAAGGCGTTGCCGACGTTGGTATGGAACCTCTTACTCCCCAAAATTGAACATTCACAATTCACCTCTTTCCTTTATGATTATCGGATTATCCGCACGGGCTTTAAGGAAGCCGGATATTTCCAGTGGCGTATGGAGTTTTCCACTATTAATCCCTGCACAATCTGAAGCAGTGATTTCCCATACCTCAGATGAAGAAATAATCGACTCCCAAAATGGAAAAGTTATACATTGTAACGGGCGTTTTTCATACACTGTGCAGCCATCGTCCCATAAAATACAATCCTTATTGGATTTTTCTTTCAATGACAGCACTGTATCTCCTTTCCAATCTGTTACCCATCTACAATATACCTTCAAAAGGCTGTCTTTGTCCATTTCCAGCGCTATTGTCAAATTCTCCAGATCGTTCTCTGATAGAAACACAAACCCTGAATCATGCCGGCAACAAGCGGAACAACGTTTGCAGGAAAAATTTAAACCTGAGACATAAAATGTTTGGTTTTCCATCAATACGATCTATGGTAACGTTTTTTGTTTTCTTTTTCAATACGACTAATATTTCCCAATATCTGAGCGAAAATGTTTACCTTCAAAACTGATTGTTTTTACCGCTTTGTAGGCTTTTTCTATCGCTTTATTTTGATCGGCGGCTGTAGTTGTAATACCAAGTACACGCCCTCCCGCTGTCAAAAATTCGCTGTTTTTCAGGGCGGTTCCGGCATGGTAAACCACAGCTTCTTCGGCGCTCTGTCCGTTTTCGTCAAGGCCGCTGATGGCAAAGCCGGTTTTGTAACTATCAGGATATCCGCCGCTTGCCAAAATTACGCAGGCTGAACTTGCTTTTGACCACTTTATCTCAATTTGTGACAGCCTTTCATACGTTACTGCCTCCATTATTTCAAACAAATCTGTCTCAAGCAATGGAAGAACCGCCTGTGTTTCAGGGTCTCCGAATCTGCAATTATACTCGATTACAACGGGGCCTTTATTTGTCAACATAAGCCCAAAGTACAAACAACCTTTGAAAGGGCAGCCTTCATTTTGCATTGCCCTGATAGTCGGCAAATATATTGTTTTTTCGCAGATAGCCGCAATGTCTTGTGTGTAATACGGGTTTGGCGCAATTACACCCATGCCGCCTGTATTCGGCCCCTTGTTTCCGTCGAAAGCTCTTTTGTGATCCATCGAAGAAACCATAGGCAAGACTGTTTTTCCGTCTGTAAAGGCAAGGACTGAAACTTCCGGGCCGCTTAAAAATTCTTCGATTACGATATTGGAGCCGCTCTCGCCAAATTTTTTTTCAATCATAATTGCTTCAATTGCCTCAGACGCTTCACGTGAGTTGTTCGCTATTATGACGCCTTTCCCCAAAGCCAGCCCGTCTGCTTTTATAACCAAGGGAAACGCCGCATTATCAGAAACCACAAATTTTAATGCCTTTTTTGCACTGTCAAACACTTCATATTTGGCGGTAGGAATGTCGTATTTTTTCATCAGGTCTTTTGCAAAGACTTTGCTGCTTTCGATACGAGCCGCCGCCTTGCCCGGCCCAAAACACGGAATCCCTTTTTCTTCCAAAACGTCAACCATGCCAAGCGCCAAAGGATCGTCAGGAGCGACAACGACATAGTCAATAACCTGTTGGACTGCAAACTCGGTCATTGCCGAAATATCGACAGCTTTAATCTGGACACATTCGGCGTCACAGCTTATACCGCCGTTTCCGGGAGCCGCAAAAATTTTTGAGACTCGTTTGCTTTTTTTGAGTGATTTGATAATGGCGTGTTCACGTCCGCCGCTTCCTACAACCAGGACTTTCAAATTTTACTCCTTAATATTAAACAACGATTTTTCAATCCATTGTTTAAAAAATTTCTCCTCTGCATATCATCGCCACCGCTTTTGGCAATAAGACCCATTCTGCTTCCCGCATAACCCGTTCTTGCAGGGATTCGGGGGTGTCGTCGGGGAGAACTTCAACCGCTTTTTGCAGAATGATTTTCCCGCCGTCAATTATGTCATTTACAAAATGAACTGTTGCACCTGTTATTTTTACGCCGTATTCTAAAACCGCCTTGTGTACACGCAATCCGTAAAAACCTTTACCGCAGAAAGACGGAATAAGCGAAGGGTGAACATTTATTATTTTGTTTTCGAAAACTTTGGTCACCCTTGGCCCAATTACCGATAAAAATCCGGCTAAAACAATAAGTTCTATTTTATGTTCGAGTAAGACTTCAGCTAAAGCAGAATCAAACTCGCTGTTTTGCGTGTATTTGTTTCTCTCGATTGTGATTGTTTTAATACCGGCATTTTTTGCCCTTTCAAGAGCATAAACACCTGAGGCAGATGAAACCACAAGGGATAACTCGCCTCCTCCCAAATTACCTTCATTGCGGGCGTCAATAAGCGCTTGAAGGTTTGTTCCGCCGCCGCTCACAAGAACCGCAATTTTTTTAGCCGATGTCAAAAGTTATTCC
>WQWD01000056.1 GCA_009785545.1 Treponema sp.
CCTTTATTTTTATGTGTTTTCTTATTTTTCTCTGTTTTTTCCGTTTGGGGGCTTAGTTTAGATGAAGCTGTAAGCCTTGCAATCGAAAATAACCTTAATTTGCAAAGACAGCAAATTGACTTGGCGGCCAGCAGTTTTTCGGAACGTAATTTGTGGTCGGAAATCTTTCCAACGATTAATGCGAACGCCACTGCCGGCTACAGCAACAATCTTTTCGGTACAATACAGCCAAGCGGTTCAGGGATACGTTATTCCATTGGTTTGGGGTTAAATCTTGGACTTAATGCCGGAATTCCTTACGTTATGAGAAATATCAGGCTGGCACATCAGAGTGATATTTTAAGATATGATGACGCTGTAAATCAGCTCAGTATTCAGGTTACAAGAAGGTTTTATGCGCTTTTAGCAGATCAGAATAATTTGCTTTTGCTGGAAGAAATCCTTAATCTGGCTCTCAGGCAATTTAACAGAAGTGAAATATCATTTCAAAACGGGCTTGTCGGAGAGCTCTCTGTTTTGCAGAGCAGATTGGCTCTTGAAAACGCACGGTTTAATTTGAGTGCGGCGCAGACTGCCCATCTTAACAACAGAGCCGAATTTTTTGCCGCGCTTGGTATAACACCTGACCCTGACATCGAATTGTTAGGTGAAATTAATATTGTCAGGATTGAGGCCGACTCGGAATTTCTTGTCAGGGAACATCTTGATTCAAGACCCGACATTGTAAGAAATACTCAGGAAATTGAACGGCTGGCTAATTTGCAAAGGCAAACTGTTATGCAAAACAGGGCTCCCAATCTGAATCTTTCTGTAAACTGGGGAAGTTCTGCTTTTGATCCGTTTGCAGATTCAATAAGCGCAACTGCCAGCCTTAACATTCCGATTGATTCGTGGATTCCCGGAACTTCAAGAGGGCAGGCTGTTTCAAGAGCCGCCGATTCGGTTGAAAAAGCGAGATTGGATCTTGCGATGACAAGAGATTCGGCAAAAACGCAAATTCGTACATTAACCGCTTTATTGCGAAATTCTTGGGATAATATTCTGATTGCAAGGCTTGGTTTTGATGTCGCTCAGCGTACATTTCAACTAACGGAGCAGGGGTTTTTAAATGGAACTGTTGAAGCTCTTGTTTTAGAAGATACCCGCAATAATATGGCAAACGCAAGTCAGCGTGTTTTAATAACAGAGCTTGCGTATTTAAATATGATACTGGATCTTTCGGCAGCTTTAAATGTCGACTGGAAAAATCTAATAAACAATTTTGGAGTTACAGGTGAATAGAAGTAAAATTGTTACTATTGTGATAGTTGCTTTAGTAGTGTTGTTTGCGGGGCTGATAGCGATTAATTTGCTTGGGTTAAATGAGGATGATTCGGCGCAGGCTGGCAGGGGCGGTACTCGTATGCCGACTGCGGTTCGTGTAACGCCTGTTGAATCCGGCACTATCGAAAGAAGCGTGATTTTAAACGGCGAAATACTTGCACGTAACCAGGTTATAATTTTCCCGACTGTCGGCGGAAGACTTGCCCAAATGAGAGTAAATATCGGAGACAGAGTAAATGCAGGTGTTACCGTTGCGATGATCGATCCGTCAAGGCCCGGTGAGGTTTTTTCACACAGTCCCGTTGTGTCTACTGTTTCGGGGACTGTTTTACACGCTCCGTTTCATGTTGGTGACACACTCTCGACACAATCGGGGGTTATTGTTGTTGGCGATCTGACTCAGTTGGTAATTGAAACTCATGTTCCTGAAAGATTTGTAGCCGCTGTTACTCCGGGTATGACTGCTTTATTACGTTTTGAAGCTTTGGGGGGCGAAACATTTAACGCCCAAGTAACTGAAATAAGCCCGGTTTTAGATCCTGTAACCCGCACTCTGCGAATCCGTCTGGGGTTAGTCAACCATGATCCACGCATAAGAGTTGGAATGTTCGCTACAATATCACTTGTTACAAACAGAAGTGTTAATGTTCCGGTGATCCCAAGGACAGCCGTTATCGCCACTCACGGCGCATGGACTGTGTTCGTTGTAGATGAAGACAATATCGCCCACAGACGCACAATAACACTGGGTCTTGATGACGAAGATTTTATCGAAGTTTTAAGCGGCGTTGAGTTAGGTGAAAATGTTGTCAGCGCAGGGCAGAATCTTATTGCAGACGGCGATTCTGTTCGTTTAGTGAATTAAATCTGCCTCAAAACGGAGAATTAAATGAGTATTATTGATTATTCGGTTAAGCGTCCTGTAACAATTGTAATGTTCTTTGCGCTCATTATTGGCGTCGCAATGACTTTGCTTACTAATCTTTCTATGGATCTTTTCCCTTCTGTGGATAGGCCTGTTTTCTCCGTCGTTACACGCTTTCCGGGAGCGGGACCTGTCGATGTAGAACGGAATGTAACGGAACGCCTTGAACGGGCGCTTTCATCGTCAAGGGGTCTTGTCAATATGACAAGTAACTCGTCTTTTGAGCAGAGCTGGATCAATCTTGAATTTGCTTACGGTACAGATATGGACAGAGCTGTCAATGACGCTCAAATCCTTTTAAACAGAATTGTCAATTCACTGCCTGACGGCGTAACAACTCCGATTGTGCGGCGTTTTGATATGAACGCTTTGCCGATTATGCGCCTTGTTGTCAGAGGGAATTATCCGCCTGATCAACTTCGTATTTTTGCGGAAGACGAAATCCGTCCGCATATCGAAAGAATCGAAGGCGTAGCGGCAGCGGAAGTAACAGGCGGCGCTATGCAGTTAGTCACGGTTGAAGTTTCGCTTAACCGTCTTGCGGCGTTCAATTTGACGTTAAGCGATGTTTCAAATGCGTTCAGAGGACAAAATGTTTTGTCTTCGGGCGGAAATATGCGCAGGGGAACTCGTGAATATCAAATTATGACGCAGGAAGAGCTGGTAAACATCGAGCAAATAAGAAGGCTTGTTGTAAAAACGGTAAATGTTTCCGGCAGGTATCAATTAATTCGTATCGAAGATATTGCCGATGTAATGCTTGTTTATGATGATAATGCCGCAAGAGTTCATGTAAATGGGCAAGGCGGCGTTTATATTCAGATAACAAGCGAGAGCGACAGCAACCAAATCAGAGTATCTGACAGTGTGCAGGAAGCTCTTGTAGAAATTAATGATATGCTTCCTCCGGGATTAACGCTTTCTGTTCTTTCAGATAACACAACGATGATTCGTTCAACGCTGGATCAGGTTTATGCCAATGCGCTTCAAGGAGCCGTTTTGGCAATGATCATACTAATGTTGTTTTTGCGTAATGCTAAAGCTACAATGATAATCGGCTTTTCCATTCCAATTTCGATTCTGCTGACTTTAATGTCCATGTCGATTTTTGGTTTTACTTTAAATTTGA
Source organism: Treponema sp. (assembly GCA_009785545.1). Lineage (GTDB taxonomy): Bacteria > Spirochaetota > Spirochaetia > Treponematales > Breznakiellaceae > WQXQ01. Next base: position 3,378 of record WQWD01000056.1, read on the forward strand.
TGACGCTGACAGGTTTAATAATGGGAATGTGTATGACGCTGGATGCTTCGATTGTAATTATCGAAAATATACACAGTTACCGTGAGCGCGGCGCTAAAAGCAAAGTTGCCTCGATTTTGGGCAGCAGAGAAATGTTACGTGCTATTACGACGTCAACTGTAACAACTCTTTGTGTTTTTATCCCGTTAATTATTTACAGAAACGATTTGCAGGAGATGGGTCTTTTGTTCAGCGATTTGATATTTACGGTTGTTATTTCGCTTGCAGTCTCACTTGTTGTCGCAATTACGCTTGTTCCGTGTTTATCGGGTTCGATACTAAAGTTAAATACAAGAAAACAAAAACCTTTAAAAAATCCGACTGTACGTTTTATTGATGAAAAAATCGAAGGTATTTTGCGTTCTTTGGAAAACGGTTATAAAAAAGCTTTGGATTATTGCCTTTCTCACAGGGTTGTAATATTAAGCCTTGTTGTTTTAATTCTTGTCTATTCGCTTCTGCAATTCAGCAGTATAGGCATGAATATGTTTGTGCGTATGCGCACCGACGATACCGTAAATATAAACGTATCTCTGCCAAGAGGAACCGCTATAGATGAAACCGAAGCATTGTTATTCGAAATCGAAGAATTAATACAACGCCAAATACAAGGTTATATAAATATTGTATTAACAGCCAGGCGTGGAGGAGCAAATCAGGGAACAATACAAATAACCCTGCCTCCGCCCGGTCAGCAAATTGATACTCCTGATACGATTATCAGGAGGCTGTCTCCGCAGTTGAACTCAATTCCGGGAGCAAGAATAACTTTCAGGGCAGGCCGTGGAATGGGCGGCGGTGGCGGCGGCGGCGGGGGTGCGCCTATTGTAATCGCTGTAAGCTCAAGAGATCAAAATATGCTGGTAGCTACAGCCGAAGAAATTCAACATATAGTAATGAATCATCTGCCGGAAATTGAAAATGTTGCAATCAATATTGACGAAGGCTCGCCTCAATTACAAATTGAAATTGACCGTGACAGAGCGTCAAGTTTTGGGCTTTCACTTTCTACGATTGCTTCGGAAATACGTGCAGCTATGGACGGTGACATCGCCGCAACAATGAACCAAGGGCACAGGCTGATAGACGTGCAGGTAAGACTTAGAGATTCCGACCGTCAAGGTTTGCCCAACCTTGACGCAATTTCGGTAATAAGCCGCAGCGGTGCGCGTGTTCCATTGTCCAATGTTGCCAACATTTCCGAAGGAAGAGCGCCTTCTTCAATCCGCCGGGAAAGGCAGGAACGGGTTCTTCGTGTAACGGGAGATCTTCCTCCGGGAATCGCAGTAACTGATGTGCAGCGCCGCCTTGAGCAGGTAATCAGCGAGAACCTTGTTTTGAGCGAAGGCGTATCAATTCGGTATCTTGGAGAAGCTGCGGAAATTGAATCTTTTACAAACCTTTATATATTGATAATTGTCTCGGCGATTTTCCTTATATTCGGAATAATGGCGAGCCAATTTGAATCGTTCGTTGATCCGTTTATAATTTTCTTTTCGATCCCGCTGTTGTTTATCGGGGTTATTTGGATATACAGGATTACAGGGGAAGCCATGACAATGTTCTCAATTGTCGGGATAATCGCTTGTGTAGGGGTTGTAATAAACAACGGTATTGTTCTTGTTGATTATACAAATACCTTGTGCGCCCGCGGCATGGGAGTAAGGGAAGCTTGCCTCGAGGCCGGCAGAAGGCGTCTTCGCCCCATTTTGATGACCAGCCTTACAACAATTCTTGGAATGACGCCAATTGCGTTTTTCCCCGGAGCCGGAGCCGATTCAATCCAGCCAATCGGTAAAACATTTGTAGGCGGTCTTTTTGTGAGTACGTTTATGACAATTTTTATTACTCCGATAATGTACTCTGTATTGAACTCATGGCGAAGTAAAAAACATAAAGTTATTGGCAGTCAGACCGCCGCTTCGGAAGAAATAACAGAGGGCAGTGAGGTAAGTCAGGCATAAAATTGCTTCAGTAATTCATCGATCAGCGATATTGCTTTGTCATATTCACCCGTTAGCTTGTAACGCAATATTGTACTTATGGTATCAAAACAGGCTGCTTGCGTAAAAGCTTGCAGCTTTTTGGCTGTTTGATTGATCGATGTTATGTCAAAATTAATCATTGCAGTTTTTAACGCAGCAAGTTCGTTTTTAAGTGTTTGTTTATTTATTGTTTCTTTTTGATTATCTTTATTTTGTTCTATTATGGTTTCATCTATTTTTCTAAGCAGTTTTTCAAGACTTGAAATAAAATTGCTGTGATGTTTTCTGATATAATTTATATTTCCATTTTGTCCTGCCATTTCCAAAGATTTAGCCGCTTCGCTTATTCCATTTGCGCCGATATTGGCGGATGCGCTTTTAAGCGCATGGAGATAGATTGTATACAAATGCAGATTTTCTTCTTCAAAACAAATTTCGATTTCCTTCATTTTACCTATACAGTCTTTGCGAAATACACCAAGGATTCTGATATAATAGTCAAATCTTCCGCCTGAGTTTTTTATTCCTTGTTTTGTGTCAAGATCGGCAATTTCTATGTTTTCATCGGTGTTAACATTTTTGAAAGAAGCAAAGTATTCAGTTGTCGGTTTTTGTTGTTTTTTCTGAGGAATCCACTTTTCCAAAATCAGACTTAATTTAAGCGTATCAATCGGCTTTGACAGAAAATCATTAAAATTGTTTTTAAGAAACATTTCTTTTGTGCCGGAAACAGCATTGGCAGTTAATGCGATAATCGGAACTTTTTTATTATGATTGCCTTTTGTTTCCAGGTTTCTGATATAAGAGACTGCTTCGATGCCATTCATTCCCGGCATCATGTGATCCATAAAAATTAAGTCGTAATGTTTTAATTTGGCAGCTTCTATCGCTTCTTCCCCGCTTCCGCACAGATCAATTTGCATATTATACGGCAGCATAAGACCTTTTGCTACTCTCAAATTAGTATTAATATCATCAACGATTAAAACTTTTGCTTTAGGCGCGGCAAATTTTACCATTGATATGCCTTTTTCATAACGAATGCGATTATCTGAAGCGCCGTTTAAAACGTTAGCGACAGGTATTGAAAATATCGGAGTTGTAATTACGCTTATATTTTCGTTGTGGGTATTTTTCCCGAATTCCGAAATTAAAACAATCCTCGAATCATAGTTTAATTGTTTATATGTTTCTTTTACTTTGTCATACAATGCAAGCGATATAAAAATATAAGCAAATCTTTTAATTGATAAAGCGTTATAGAATTCTTCATAAGTTTCTGCAAGTTTGTAATCAATTCCAAAACCTCTCATGGCTTGGGCAATGGAATTGGCGGAAACATTACGCTGCTCAAAGATAAGCACATTTTTGCCTTTTGCATTTTCGATTTCCGCAAATTTTTCCTGGCTGAGAATTTTTTGCGGCAATGTAATTGTAAAAACGCTGCCTTTCCCGTACTCTGATTCAACTTCAATTGTTCCATTCATTGCTTTTGTCAGTCCCAGTGCTATGGCGAGCCCCAATCCTGTTCCTTCAATTCCTTTGTTTTCCATTGTGTCGAATTGGCTGAATTCATCAAATATTTTGTCAAGATTTTCTTTTTTTATTCCTCTGCCGCTGTCAGAAATTACAATTACAAGATTTACTGTATCATCAGTAACAGAGCCGTTGATGGAAAATGATACAAATCCGCTATTTGTGTATTTTACGGCATTATTTAAAATGTTCAGCATTATCTGACGGATTCTTATGGAATCGCCCAAAAGAATGTTCGGCAAATTGTTGTCTATATTTACAACAAAACGGATATTGGAATCATACGCCTGTATTTTAATAATATTAATAATATCTATCGCCAGAGATGAAAGCCTGTATTCTTCCGCAGTAATTTCAAGTTTGCCTCTCTCAATTTTTGAAAAATCCAGAATATCATTGATAATTGATAAAAGGTTAGACCCCGCCTGTTTTATCGCAAGAATATGTTCTTGTGTTGAATCCGGTATTTTTTCGCGTATTGCAAGTTCTGTCATGCCGAGTATTGCGTTCATCGGCGTGCGTATTTCGTGGCTCATTCTTGCCAGGAATTGACTTTTTGCCTTGTTGCTTTCCTCTGCTATTTCTATCCTGCGCATTTCATTATGCATTGCTTTTTGTTCGGTTATATCATTGAACAGCAGCATAATTCCCGCATTATTTGATTTTTCGTCCTGCATTGGCGTAATTAAAATGGAATAGGTGCGGAGAGAATCACTTCGACTGAAATCAATTTCTTCTTCAAGGGTAATTGTTTTTTTTTGGCTGATTGCTGTGTTAAGCGCTTTTATGAAAACTTTGTTTTTTTCTTCATTTACAATTGGCAGAAAAATTTCATTTATATGTTTGCCGTTCAGAAAAACAAAATTATCTATGTTTGCTGCCTGTAAATAAGTCTGTGACGCATAAGCGAAACGGCCGTTAGAATCAAAAAGTAAAAGTATGTTTGTCGTGTTTTCCAAAACAAGATTGAAAAATTTTTGTTCTTCTTTAAAAGCGCTGTGTAATATTCCGTCAATTCGATCCTGCGCGATTACAACTTGCCTCGATCTTGTAAAGTTTATTTCCGCTAATGCCAGTTTTCTTTTTAAACTGCGGATTTCCTTTTTTAATTCTTGAGTTGTTTGTTCTGCCGCAGTTTTTGTTTCATGCTCTTCCATTTTTTTATCGTTTTCCATGAGCAGTCCCATAGGTTAACTTAATTTGCAAAATACAATGGAATAACTGTGAAAAAAGTTTGTTAACTTTCCTTTTTCATCCGGTAAAGGACAAATTTCACCACCGCTGCAGGCAAAAAGATATTGAGAATCTCCGGCTATCTCTTTTACTTTGTCTGCCTCAGATGTATTATTCACTCCTAACGCATAATAACGTGCCATACAGGAATAACATAAAATCAAGCAGTCTTTTTCTGTAAATGATTCCAATATTTTTTCTATAGGGTGTAAGATGTCATGAGCCATGATTTGTCCGATAGTAAAGGTTGAACCTTCTGTTACCTCTCCACGGCATAAAGCGTGTCCTTCCGGTGTAAGAGCATAAATGCCGATAACAACAGGATGTATTCCGTTTTTACGATCGACAATTAACGGAATCATTTCCAGGCTGTTTTCCAGTTCGGTTTTTGTAAAACCGATTTCTTTGAAATATTCAAGTGGTGTTTTGCGGTTGATTCTAAAAATCGTATTGCTTTTTGATGACGTAATTGTTGCTTTTTGATTTTTAACTTTGTTTCTTTCAAGACCCACAACAGCAAATGAAAATTTCGTGTTACCGTATATTGAGCCTAAAACAACCGCATTACGGCTTGTTTTTCCGTTATGTATTGTTGAAGCGGAGGAATAATCTAAATTGTGATCCATAGCAACAGTTCCGAATAATGGAATACTTCCTGCCGCTTTATCAATTTCCTTTAATATTAAATCACAACTTGCGTTAATCATCGGGAAATAACATAAAAACAATTCAGGTTTTTCCTTTGATTCTTCGAGTAATTGTGATATGCCGGTGTTAATTGAGACTCGATAATCGTTTGTTATAGGGATTACAGTTGTTTTAAAAAAGCAGTCATCACTTGTTAAAACAGTGATACAGAAAATTAATTGGTCTGTTTCTTTGTTGGTTGAGCATAAACAGGTAGTTGCTCCTATACAGTCAAAGGGCAGAGCCTCACATATTGCCTCAAGAACTCCCGTATCTTCGAATTCAGAAAAGCACGATATGATTCCCAGTGAGTATTTTAGCAGGTTTTTTTCAGGGTCAAGAGCCGAAGTGATTTCGGCAACGGCGGATTCCACATCTTCAATTTCTCTTGTAATAGCAGAAAATGCTCTAATCATTTTAGTTTCTCCAAGCAAGCGGGCTTATCAAGCCGAATTATATGTTATTATACTTAAAAATGGTGGTATTGGCAATAGAAAAAAATATGTTATAATTAACATTATGAAGACAAAAGTAGTTTTAATTGGAATCTTGTTATTTAGCTGTCTGTTCCTGTATTCATGTTCAATAAACAGAATGGCAATGAACATGATTGCTGATGCGCTTACCGGAGAGGGCAGCGCCGATGTTTTTGCCGGGGATCCCGATCCCCAATTGATAGGCGATGCGCTTCCTTTTGCCATAAAGATGTATGAAGCGTTATTGTCGCAAAATCCAACCCATCAGGGGCTGATGTTAACCACCGGCTCGCTCTTTATCATGTATGCCAATGCCTTTGTTCAAGGGTCTGCGGAGAAGCTTGCTCACTATGAATGGCAGCAGCGTGAAGCCGCCCTCGCACGGGCAAAACAGTTGTATTTGCGGGGAATTGCCATCCTCGACAACGCTCTGGAGGCAAGACATCGCGGCTTTAGGCAGGCTATGGCCAATGAAGAGGTTAGAGACAGTTTCCTGCGCAGGTTCAGGAGAGAGGATGTAGGGCTTTTGTATTGGGCTGTAGCCGGCGGGCTTTCCGCTTACTCCATCGATCTTCTTAATTTTGAATTGAGCGCGCGTATACCAGAATGGAATGCGATGATTCACAGGGCATACGAGCTTGATCCCAATTTTGGCGGCTGGGCTTTAAACGAATTTTTCATAATTTTTTACGCTTCTTTGCCCGAAGTGCTTGGCGGAAATTTAGAGCTGGCGAGACATCATTTCCGGCTGGCAGTGGAAAAATCAGGGGGGACTTCGACAAGCGCATTTTTGTCTTATGCCAGAAATATAGACATTCCGGCTCAAGATTATGACAATTTTAGGTATAATCTTGAAAAAGCCCTCGCTATTGATGTCGATGTGAATGTATCAACTCGGCTTGTAAACATTATCAATCAGCGAAAAGCCCGCTGGCTGCTTGATAATGCATGGTTGTATTTTTCCTTCCTTCCAATTCCGGATGATTTTTGATATAATTTATGTTTGACCATAAGAGGAGTATAATATGAAAAAATTAGTAATTTTTGTTTTTTTGATTTTTATTTCGTTTGGCATGGCTTATGCCCAGCGCGGCACTGCCCGTGCCGATGTCGTAAATATCAGGTTTGCGTCTCCGTTGCCCAGAAATTCTGAATGGGGCAGAGCTCTTGATCGTCTTGCGGCTGAATGGCAGCAGGCGACAAACAACCAGCTTCGTGTAGTCGTTAGCCATGACGGAAGAGAAGGCAGCGAAATGAGAATGCTTTCTTCACTTGCGAGCAATTCCATTCAAGCCGGGATTTTTACTTCCGCAGGGCTTACTGAAATTGTTCCCGCCGTAATAAATTTAAGCGTTCCATTTTTAATCGCGAATGAGGCCGAACTGAGTGCTGTCCTTGGCGAAGTGCTGCCAATTTTGGAAACAAAAATCCATGATGATTTTGTGATACTTGCCTGGTCTAAAGGCGGCTGGGTTTATCTGTTTTCAAGAGAGCCGATATTAACGCCC
>WQWD01000057.1 GCA_009785545.1 Treponema sp.
AGCAACTCCACCAGTTCCATTTCGTGTTCTGTCAAAATATTCTTGCTTGTTCTCATTTCCTAAAACCTCCACTTTCTTTACTATGGAGATTATTGACAATTACACGACTCTTTATTCAGACTCTCCGTGTTTGCTGTGCGCGATTATAGTTTAGTCAACTCGTCTTTCGAATATTGATAGCCTCACGCCCGACAACAGACGCTTTCATGCTCTCCAGTGGGTTGAACTTGTCAAAATCACGTTTCAAATCTCCTCCAAACATGTTGACATATTCCTTGACCATCTCCAGCGTACTATGTCCCAAAATATTTTTCAACCGAAATATGTCGCCGCCATTTAAAATCCAATTCTTAGCGAACGTGTGCCGGAATAGGTGAACGCTGGTTTTAGCCACGCCCCGCGAATGATTGTATCGCTTGATGGCAGAGTTTACAGAAAGTTTCTCCATGCGTCCCCCGTACTGCGTACAAAACAAATAATCGTCCGGCTCACCCTGTCGGATTTTTAAATATTCACTTAAAGTTTTCGACAAAGTTGATGAAAGCGGGATTATGTATTGTTTTTTGTTCTTGACTTTACGCAAGGCAACTTCGTTGTTTTCAAAATCAATATCTTTAATTTTAAGGTTGCATAATGTGCTTAATCTGTTTCCTGTTCCCAGCAAGTAACACACCATAACCCAACTTCGATATTCTGAAAATCGGCACTTTTTTATATCAGGCTTTTTTAAAAGTCGCTCCAATTCGTTCGGCGAATACGTTTCTTTTATCGTTTTCTCGCACTTTAATAGTTTAATTTTGAATTGCGGAGTATACCCATTTTCCATAAAATTGTAAAGTATGGCTCTTAACGATTGTAAATATGAATTTATAGACGTGGTTTTGATGTTTGGATTGCGTTTTTGAATAAAATCGATAAACTCAATAATCGTGCCTTTCGTAATGTTTTTGCACGATTCGTTTTTAGAGTAAAATTTAATAAATGGATTATTGTAAAAATTTTCATAAATTTTTATCGTGCTTTCAGATAAATTCATGATTTTCTTTTCTTTTATATATTTTTCGAATGCCTCCTTTACCGTAATATCTTTTTTCTGTTCGTTGCACATGGTGATTTTAGTTTTCATAATTTCATCAACCCCTTAATTATTTGTATGCTTTAAAGCAAAAAAATGAACAACTGTTTTTCCAAAAACTTGGAAAAAATCAGTTGTTCAAAACTCAAAAATACTTGTCCGATTTGATGAAATTTGTCGAATCTCAAAACATGGACAAGCCCTGTATATAAAAGGGTTTGCGGGACATGCCTATCTCGCTTTGCTGACTATCTAACCTCTTAAAATTTTAGCAAATTGTTTTGTAATCATCAGTTTTTATAAAAGAGTTTTGGATGTCTGCAAGTCCTTTATTTTACTGGGTTTCACGGTTTTGAATAACTGATTTTTCTGCGCTTTGAATAACTAATTAGGTAAATTGAATTTAGTTTACAGCTTAATTCAAATTTAATTTATTCTTTGCTTCTTTGATTTTTATTATATCTCTTTTTTTGCCCTTTGTCAATGATTTTTCAAGTTTTTATTAAGAATAATTTATGTGTTCTTTGTGGCTTGTGTGTCCTTGCTAATACATAAAGTAATAATTGTAACCCCTTTACTGTATGATTGAAATAAAAAAATCATTAACAGAAAAGAGGTTATTTTATGGCAATTTATGGTTATATTCGCGTAAGTACGAAGGAGCAGAACACAGACCGGCAATTTCAGGCGATGGCGGAGTATGCCGTCGCGAATAATATCACAATAGACCGCACCTTTGAGGAAAAAGCGAGCGGAAAGGATTTCAAGCGTGAGGTTTACCAAAATATGAAACTTGCTTTGCGCCCCTGCGACACGCTTATAATCAAGGAACTTGACCGTCTGGGGCGTGATATGGAGCAGATAAAGGACGAATGGGGCGAGTTGCAGAAAATGGGCGTTGATATTATCGTGATTGACAACAATATGCTGAATACGGCGAACAAGACTGACCTTGAGCGGAAACTGATAAGCAATGTACTTTTTGAATTGCTGTCATATATGGCTGAAAAGGAGCGCATAAAAATAAAAAGCCGTCAAGCCGAGGGGATAGCGGCGGCACAGGCGCGGGGTGTTCAATTTGGCAGACCTACTTTATCCGTGCCGGATGATTTTGGGAAATTAGTGAAAAAGTGGCGCAAAAAGCAGATTTCGCTTGATGAAGTTTTGAGATTATGCGAAATGAGCAAGAGCACGTTTTATCGGAGATTGCGGGAATATCGGCTTATGTCTTAAAACTTTTTTGAGCCAGATTTTGTGTCAAAAGGTGTACTTTTTGACACAACTTTCTTTAAGGAAATCATATCACAATATTATGATATAGTCAAGTGTTTTTGCTAAAAAAAGCAATTTTTCTAACAAAAATGCAACAATTACTTAACAATTTTACCAAAAAATTGAATAAAACAGGTATTGTATATAATTGTCAAAAAGTACAGGATTTGACAATTATCAAGATGGCTTAATGAAAGCAAGATAAAATCTTTAGGAGTTGATTTAGATGGAGAATTTGGAATCAAGAGTTGTCGAAAAGATGATGAGTATTGGGTATAAGGAGAAATTGGCGCGGGATATGGCGGTTGATTTAATTGCATCTGCCCCGATTCGAGAACCTCTTTTGCATTGGATTAAGACGGGCGAGGAAATGGATTGTGTTTGCGAAGATGTGTCGGCGTTGGCTCTTATGCGCGAGCGTAATTACACATATCCGAATGCACTTGATATAATTTCATTGTTACATCGCGACCCTGAAAGAGCGCGTTATTTGCTTTCTATGAAAGTTTGCAAACTTATAGGGAGGAAATAATGATATTCACTCCTGACGATTGGAAAAATTGGGGCAGACAAGAGCGATTTGCAGTATTGCGCGAATTAGAAAAACAAGAGGCTGAGAAACAGGGACGAGAACCTGCGGAAGTTGTGGGCGAAGATTTGCCGTCCAATATATACGGCTCATATAATTACAGAGAAAATAAAATTGAAATAGAAAATGAATTTTTAGAAAATGATGAACCTTACGACGCATTAAGAGCATATTATCACGAAGCAAGACACGCATATCAGTATGACCAAGCCAAAGACCCCGAAAATGCTGATGATTTTAAACAAGCAATGCAATGGAGAGAAAACCTTGACAATTATATAACTCCAGAGCAAGGCATAAATAAACACGAAAATCAACCCGTCGAAAAGGACGCGCGGGAATATGCGTCCGAACGAATGCTTGAATATAATAAAACTTATTCTTTAGAAACACTTTCTAAATCTGAAAACCTCTCTAAAACTGAGGATTTATCATCACTGCGCGAGGAGCATCGAGAACTATCTAAACAAATTAATTCTTATGAACAAATGGAGCGACGGTGCGAGGATATTCAGAATCTTAAAGTTTCTCCCGAAGTTAAAAATGAAGTAATGGCGCGGTTTGAAAAGGATTTTGCGGAGCAGATTAAACAATCTCCTGAGCAAATCGAGAATATGCGCAATCGGGCTGATGAAATTCAAGATAAAATCAAATTATCTCAAGAACAATCTCAATCTCAATCTCAATCGAAAAATCATGATAAAATTCCAAACGAAAAAGAAGTTGACGAACATGTTAGATAATAACTGCTGTGATTGCTGATTTGCTCATTTCATAGCAGGTATAATAAAATTTTACAGAAAGGCGGGAAATGTTATCGAATTAGAAAAGGCGATTCAGTCCGCGCGATATTTCCGCAGTCGTGAGGATTGAATATAAAGATTTGCGGAATTATGTGAAATGTAAGGAGAAAAGTTATGCCAGATTTTGATTTACAAAGCATAGCGCATGAGAAGAAAAATAGCGGACCGAGCATGTTTGAGTGGTTACGGATAATCTTTTTTATCGTAACAATGATACTCATACCCCTAACAAAAGCTGGTTGGCGACAAGGTTGGCTGTTTGTTGCTTGGGGAGTTGTTATTGGCGGATTTATCCATACTGCATTGCTCGAAAGTTACGGAGATGTGGGACATGCTATCGCGCTCCCGATTTATGCGGTGTTCTTAACGCTCGGGATTTTATATTGGCGTTGGCGATATAACGATAATAAGCTGATGGAGAGGATGAACAATCCCACAAAACCGAGTGCGCCGAGGGAAATGTATGACAACTAACCGCCATCAGCCACCATCGCGCGGTATTGTGTTCGGCAAGAGCGAGGGCAAATATATCGTCAAGCCTGAAAGCAGGGACGGGCACACGTTGGTTGTCGGCGGTATCGGGAGTGGCAAGAGTTCGTGTATCGCCATGCCGACAATAAGGGCGTGGCAGTCGCGAATATTTGCAATCGACATTAAAGGGGAGCTGTTGACCTACGCGAAAAAATATCGGTCGAATATCAAAGTTTTCAGTCCCCAAGACCGGGGCGCATACGGGTATGACCCGTATGCGTTCCTGCGAATTAGCTCTAACCCCACCCAAGAGGCCCGCGCCATTGCGGACGCAATTATGCCCCTGCCACCCGAAGTCAAAGACCCGTTTTGGATTGAAAGCGCACAATCGCTATTAACGGGGGCGATACTGCATTATCACGCCGCTGGGTACTCATTTATCGAAACACTTAAAGCGGTGCAGAAAAACGGCGCAAAACGACTAATTGAAGCGGTTACTGGCGGCACGGACGACACGGCGCAATTATATATGGGCGGGTTCGTCGATATGGCAGACAAAACGCTGTCCAGCGTGTTTGCAGAGGTCAGCCGCGGGATTATATCGCTTGTGACGGACGCTGATGTTGTGTCGGCTCTGTCCAGCCGCAAGACGATTGAACCTGCCGACTTAGAATACGGCTACGATATATTCTTGAACGTCCCCGAACATCTTTTGAGGCAGTGGAAGAATCTGTTGTCCCTGATGGTCAACCAATTTTTATTATACTTCGAACGGCGTGACGAAAAACATGATTTAGAGCCGATATTATTTCTGCTTGATGAATTTCCAAGACTTGGGAAAATCCCGTTTATCATGGACGCACTGGCAACGCTTCGAAGCAAGCGCGTGTCGATTTGTATGATTTTACAAAGTTTATCGCAACTTGATTTGAGTTATGGGGTGAGCGAGCGCGAAGTCATAGCCGACACATGCGCGTATAAAGCGGTGTTAAGCGCAACAGACCCAAAGACGCAGGAATATTTTTCAAAGCTGGTGGGGACGTACGAGAAAACAAAAAAAATTGACGGCATGAGTTACGACCCGTCAGGGATATTAGGGCGAGGAAAAAACAAGCAAACGACCACGGAGGAAAAGCGCATAATCAAGCCGGAAGAGTTCGCAACGCTGGGCGACATTGTGTTGTTGCACCCGTTCAAGCCGGGCTTCTTGCGGGTTGACAAAGTGCCTTATTATGTGATGAATGATTAAACAGGAGGAGCGCATGGCGAAAAAATATGGAATTTTTGAATATGACGATAGCGGGGGAGATTGTGGCGAGGATTGCTCATGGGTCGGTGGCCTATTCGGATTTTTGATTTGTGTTGGCATTATTGCGCTGATTATATGGGGCGTAGTGTCAGGAGTGAATGCAATTCGCGGCGCATGGGGTGGGCGCGGAATGTCTGACGAGGCACGGGCTGTATGGCGTGCCAGAGGGAGTATGCAGGAATTAAGAGCGACGACTGTGCGCTATACCCTCAATGATGACGACATAAACATTCTAATTGAACGCGATAATCAAAACATTAATCATGCCCTCATAATCTGCCCAACGACTTCGCGCAACTTAACCAGCGAGCACATCGAAAACTTTTTCAATAACGATTTAAATTTGGCAACATATACCATGCCACGAGAGGGTGGAGGCGGCTCGGTAACATTCAGGCTTACGGATATAGGCAGAAATTTCGCAGAGGTCATGAACCGCACTATAATGCGCCCTGAACAAATTATGCAACTTGTTAATAATGCAGATATGAGTGAACGCGATGACGGCATAACAGGCAGACCCGCGCGGTTTACGGTACTGAAATCTCTTGACGTATGTATGGAAGGCTTCAGAATAGTTATGCAGGGGTTTAATTATAACACGCTGGACTGCAATCTGACGCGGGAATTGTTCGGTGAGGCATTTGCGCGACAGTTGGTTTCAGATGAATTTCGAGAGCTTCCGCTGACGAATAGTGAAAATAATATGCAAAGCCAATATGGGCGCATAAGTTACGCCATAAGAAATTATGGTCGGCGTACGGTTTTTGAGGACGCAATGTTTACGCCGATTGAGCGTTGGGCGTATGAGAACGCCGAAAATTCCGCGCAGATTAATAGCGTGGTGCGGTGGCTTGAGGGGCGATAAACTTTTAAGTTGTTAATTTTACAGTAATTTTTGCAGGAGGAAATGATGATGTCGCAAAAAGAGCGAAAAGTTTATACTTTTTTAGGAGTTGCTGCTGTGGTGGGGATTTTAATTGCGATAATTTGGAGCGTCACCAGACCGCCGGGAAACGCGGGGTATGTGTGGAGTGCTCGGCGTGATGTGCTTGAACTTCAAAGGCGTGTTGACAGAAGTTTTCTTAGTGCGGAAGATATAACGTGGCTGATTGAGCGCGATAATATAACCGTCATTCATGCGCTTATTGACTACGCTTGGCGCAACTTGACGAGCGAGCATATAGAGCGATTATTCAGTGACAGAAGATTATCTTTTAGCGGTCAACATTCTGTTAGAAATGGTACGTTGTACACGTATAATCTGACGCAAACAGGAGCTAATTTTTCAACTGCAATGAATAGGGCCGTAATGAGCGAAAGACAGTTGATGATGCTTGCGAATAACCTTCGAACTGGAGGTGGCATATCAGGGAAAGACGCAAGGCATTTGATATTACTGTCAAACGGCATTACTCCTGTAACTTTCAGATTAGCAGTTATTCATTGGCGTTATGACGACCGTTTTATGAGTAGCGGTGATTGGAGTCGGTGCAGTTTTTGCGATGAATTATTTGGCGAAGCATTTGAGCGAATGATGAACTCTCAAGAATTTCGGGAACTGCCGCTAATTAATGAGCGCGACCCCACGCAAAGCCAGTATGGAGTAGTTTCCCATGTTATAACTTTAAGAGATAGGCCCTCTCCCTTGCCACCAGAGCCAATAAGACGTTGGTTAAGCACCAACAGGGTAAGTAGAGAGCAAATTGTAAGCGTGGCAGAGTGGTACGAATATTTTTATGGTGATTTTTAGTTAAATTCAATTAATATGTAAAATAATGGTGAAGAATGAAAACTGATGAAATTTTTGATAAACAATTATCAGCAGAAGAAATTCATAATAAAGGAATAGGGTATTATCGCGTCCACAGAACGCATTATAACACGTATAACGCTCTCAAAGCTAAAGAATGTTTTATAGAAGCCGCAAATTTGGGACATGTACGGTCAATGTGTAATCTGTATTTTTTATATTTGGGAGATAAAGACATACCGCGAAATGTAGAAGAAGCCTTGAAGTGGCTTTATCAGGCTGTTGAAAAAGGTGACGCGGTAGCGAAACGCGCTTTAGGTGAGGCTCATCTTGTGGGAAAACACGTATCTAAAAATTACGAAAAAGCGATAGACTTGTTTCATCAAGCGGCTGAACAAGGGGATAAAGTGGCACAATTTAACTTAGGAGAGATTTACGAAAAAGGAAAGCACAAACCGCAGGATTATGCGGAAGCTGCAAAGTGGTATTCGTTGGCAGAAAAACAGGACTTTGAGCCAGCACGTAATAATTTGGGACTGATGTATTTATCGGACAAATATATGGGAAAAATTGGCGAAAAAGCCGCTATGCTTTTTGGTATGAATTGGTTAAACAGGTATTTAATTTTAAGCGTTCTTTTGGGTATATTCAGTATTTTGTTGCCGTTGCTGATTTTTGGGGATTATGAATATGTTTTAAGTAGCACAACTTGGCGTTTTGATGATATATATGAGGTTTGGTATTTAGAAGCTACAGAGAATTTTTCAGTCGAAAACACGCTAAATCTTTTCATGATTCCATTTTTGTTTGCAAGCATAAACGCAAGCATAATTTTCATTATTCGCATGTGTAGTGAAAAACTAAAATTATTTAAACGATATTTCTTCTTAACTTGCTTAATTTCAGGCATAATTCGAGTGATAATGATTTTCATAATATGGAATGATGAACCGTTTATATGGCGTATAGTGTTAATTTTGTTGGCTGAATTTATTTCAGCGTGCCTTATTATGCTCATGTGTTCTGATGTTTTTGATAGAAATGATGATTGGTGGTATGAAATTAAAACGTTATCTTTATCCTTTCCGAATTTTCTCGTTTTATGGTTCATTTTTATTAAAATCTCTTTGCCTTTGAATATAATTATAGCAATAACAATGGTTTTATTTGCATTTGAGGGAGGCGAATTAATTTTTTGGGAATTATTATTAGGTGTTTTAATGATTTTGTTGGTACTTCTATTTTACGGAATTTATATTATCGCCCCGATTTGTTGCGCTGTATATGCAATTATCCGCTTAATACAATGGAGCAATAGTATTGAGGAAAAGCGAAAACAACGAGAAATTGTGTAATTTTTGATGTCCTGCAAATGCCGACGTCAACGAATAAAGTCCCTTGTGCGGTCGCGTTGCTGAAGTCGCATATAATCTCGTTGTCTAATCAAAAAATCATGATGCTTTGGGTGCATTTCTAATAGTATTTTGTTGAAGTCATGTTCGTTGATTTTGTTAAGTCTGCGCTCGGCTTCATCACGGGCGGTTATGTCGTGCGCTGATGAGTGATTGGCGCGGGTTTCTTTTTCTAATTCTGATAATTTATCGCGAATTTTGGCTTCATCGGGTCGCGTGTTAAGCAAAATATTTTGACGTTTATATTCCAATTCGAAATTGTCCCGCTCTTGAATGAGTGGGAGAATTTTTTCGTCTAATTCTGCTCTCGAAATTTCAAAATCCCGCGCCTGATTTACAAGCCTGTTTATTTCAGTGCTGGCTTGTTCAGGCGCAATTTTATATTCACGCACAAACATATTTTCTGCTTGTGTTTTAGCGCGTTCGTTTTGTGAAATTTGCCTGTCGATTTCTTTTGTATTCGCCTCAAAGCGCATATTTTGACGCTGTGCTTTTAGCTTCGCAACGCGATTATCTAAAACACGAATATGGTCGGCGCGTTCTGCGATTTTCTCTGCATGATGTTCTGCGGTTCTCGCCGAGTGCTCCGCGCTTGATTTTTCTGCTGATAATGCTGAAATTTCGCTGTCAAGAAGAATAACGCGCTCTTTAATTTTGAGGATGTGTTGAGCTGTGGATTCAGTCGCCCGCGCCTCATCGGGAGCGGTCGGTACTCGGTTATGTTCGTGCGCCAACGCAGGAATTAATTTTTTTTGCTGTCCCGCCGAATTTAAATGTTCGCTATCGGGTGTGTGGCTTAAATTAGCAAGTTCTCCATCATCAAAGAAATAATATTGTTCGGCGGTGGATTTTAATTTTTGATATTCAAATTTTACTGCTTGTTTTCGTTGGCGTAAACTATACGCATTTTGTGCGTCGTTCGCGTCCTCAATTTCTCTGGAAATGCCTATGTATTCATGTTTGATTTTGTTGAGATTACTCTTAATTATCTCGCGATTCATGTTGCCAACAAGGGTCTTTGTCCCCTGTTTCTCCAGCGCGTGGGCTTCGTGCCCCATGTGGGCTGTTGGGGTGCGATCGATTCCCTGTTCTTCAAAACTTCGGTGGTCGATTTTTTCGACACCCTTTTCTGTTAATTTTTCGTTGCATACATCAGCCCAGTTTTCGCGCCATTCGCGTAACGCTGAAACCTTGTTCCACTCACGGCTTTTAACTTTATTTTCAAACCCGTTTTCGCCAACGTCACGGACGGTCAATAAAATATGTGCGTGGGGATTTCCGTCCCTCTTATCGTGGATTGAAAAGTCAGCGCACATTCCGCGATTTGTAAAATTATTTTGAACAAAATTTTCGACAACATTTATTTGCTCGTCAAAATCAAATTCGCGCGGAATAGACACTTCAACCTCACGAGCCAGTTGCGCATCGCGCCGGACTTCTTTTTGCTCAACGGCGTTCCATAAAGTTTCGCGGTCTTTGAACTCGACGGGCGCGTTGTCGGGGAGCAGAATGTTTGTATAAACAACGCCAGATTTTGATGTGAAATCACGTGTTAAATTATGGCGTTGGTCACCCAAAATGTCGCCCGAGCGATACGCCGCTGAACCGACTATCGAGCGAACGCCAAGAACTCCGCCGGACGCGTACGCGGACGCGCTCGTTGCCGTGCGTCCGTGGGCACGTCCAATAATCTTTGCGTGAAGATGATATATGGCCATGTTTTACCTCTTGCGGGACAGCAAAAAACTAAATTTTTATACGAATTTCTACTGCTTAAATATGGTGTAATTTGCGGCAAAATTTTGGTGATGATTTATCACTATCATTTTATTTTATCATCAAGGGAAATATTAACAATGTCACGAAAAAATTTTTTTAGATGTTGAGCTTGTCTTTGCTCGCAAAGAAGAAGCCGTGCCGCCAAACAGATTGTGCCGTTTCTGTGTTTATGCGCAAACCTCGCCCACGCGCACACGTTGCGTAGCAACGTATAAGTGCGCCTTTGTCGTAATTTGGGATTTCCGTTTGCCGACCTGACGGAGCGCAACGCGCGGAGGTGGTGGCAAGCGGAAATCCCAAATTACGACCGG
>WQWD01000058.1 GCA_009785545.1 Treponema sp.
GATTACGCTTGCATTGTTTATTTCGTCTCCAAGTGATTCAATGCTTTTTTTGCAGTACATTCCGTTTTGTTCAGGCACGATACAAGTTACAATTTCCCTTTGCCAATGATGAATTGTTTCGGCGACACGCGGCAAAACAAACGCACACACCAAACCACAGCCTGTTGCGTACGCTGCCGAACAGGCCAACGCCGCAGCCCCCGGCATTTCGTTCGAGCCGGCAAAAACCGCAACCTTGCCAAAGGTTCCTTTGTTTGAACGCTTTGCACGTACGGGAAGCAGAGCTTTCGCTTCATCATCTGTCAGAATCTCTACAGTTGGTTTTACTCTGTCGATTAAGAGATAAGGAATTGAAATGTCCTCGATGTGGAGCTTGCCGGCATATTCTGCGGCGGGGAACAAAAACAATCCTGTTTTTGGAAAGCCAAATGTTATTGTTTCATTTGCTTTTACGGCGCAACCCATGATACGCCCCGTATCTGAATGTATGCCTGAAGGTATGTCAACGGAAACAACAAATTTCGCATAACGGTTGATCGCTTCAATCAGCTTTTTGTAATCTCCCTCAACGTTACGAGCTAAACCTGTGCCGAATATGGCGTCTGCGACTAAATCGCTGCTTTCAATTTCTGTTTGAAGGTTTGCGTAATCGCTGTCTTTGTGTATTTGCTCAATCAATATTCCAAGTTTCTGCACAATTTTTAGATTGGTTAGAGTCTCACCTTTGACGGTATTTATATCACCGACAAATAACACTTTTGTTTTTACACCTTTTATGTGCAGGTGTCGGGCAATCGCCATGCCGTCGCCGCCGTTGTTCCCAGAGCCGCACACAATCAAGGTTTTAGGGTTCTTGGCACTGCCGAGTATCCTAAAACAATGCTCTGCGGTACGAATGGCAGCGTTTTCCATCAACAAAAGAGCCGGTATGCCCAGCTCTTCAATCGCCATTTTTTCGATTAAACGCATTTGTGCGCTTGTTACGGTTTTCATAAAAGATGTTTGCGAAAAAATCACTCCGCCCGCACGATCCTCGCTCCAAGCGCTGAAAGTCTTTCCGGCAGATGTTCGTAGCCGCGTTCAATCTGATATACGTTGCGTATAACACTTTTGCCTTCGGCGCACATGGTGGCGATAAGCATTGCCATTCCGGCACGGACATCAGGGCTGACAAGTTCCGAAGCTTGGAGTTTTGCCGGCCCTGAAATTACGGCACGGTGCGGGTCGCATAAAACAATTCTTGCTCCCATGCCAATCAGTTTATCTACAAAGAACATTCGTGATTCATACATCTTTTCGTGGATTAAAACAGTTCCTTTTATTTGTGTAGCTACTACAATAATTATGCTTAAAAGATCGGGCGGAAAACCCGGCCATGGCGCATCGTCGATTTTAGGGATCATTCCGCCGAGGTCGTGGTTTACTTCCATAGGCTGATTTTTTGGCACATGAATGACAGTTCCTTCGTGAGCCCAGTATATGCCCAATTTGCCAAAGGCGATCTTTGCGGGACGCATATCCGAAATGCGTGCGCCATGTATGTGAAGATCGCCGCCGGTAACAGCGGCAAGACCTATAAATGAGCCTACTTCCATAAAATCGGGGCCGATTTCAAACTCACAGCCGGAAAGTTTTTCTACTCCGTTAATAGTTAAAATGTTAGAACCTATTCCTTCGATTTGCGCTCCCATGGCGGCTAACATACGGCAAAGATCCTGCACATGAGGCTCGCTTGCGGCGTTAGTCAAAATTGTTTTACCCTTTGCCAGAACCGCAGCCATGATTGCGTTTTCTGTGGCTGTAACAGAAGCCTCATCAAGAAAAATATCCGATCCAACCAAATGTTTTGCCGTAAAAGTAAACATATCGTTTACTTTTACTTTTGCTCCCAACTCGGTAAGAACAAGAAAATGTGTATCAAGGCGGCGTCTTCCGATTACATCTCCTCCCGGCGGCGGAAGAATAACTTTTCCGGTTCGAGCCAGTAAGGGGCCTGCAAAAAGTATCGATGCTCTGATCTTTTTTGCCTGCTCCTTTGGTATTTCTGAAAATTTTATGTTCTTAAGATGAAGCTTGCGGACATTGGGCTCCGGCGCTTCAACCTCTCCGCCAAGCGCTGTGAATACATCAAGCATTACCCTCACATCTTCGATCTCAGGAATATTCCGCAGAATAACAGGTTCATCAGTTAGTAACGCCGCCGCAATGCATGGAAGAGCGGCGTTTTTATTGCCACTTACTTTAATTGCTCCATTTAACGGAGCCCCACCGGTAACAATGTATTCACTCATACATTGTAATATAACCGAAAATCTGTTATGCTGTCAACAAAATGGAGATATTATGAAAAAATTACTTGTGTTTTTGGCGTTAATAACATTATTGTTTCATTTTGGCTGTAGGAGTAATCAAAGAAACGAGATTCCCAGAATGGCCTCTAACGTTGATGCTTTCACCGATAGTCAAACGTCAGTGGACTCTGACGGGGTTAATATAGTTCATGTTAATAACGCAGCTGTCGAAACAGCTTTTGCGCTTGATTTCCGTCCGCTGAGGGGAGAACCTGTAAACGAAGCCGGAGTTTTAAGCGCTGCGGAGCTTTCGGGTTTAGCGGCAGAAGGCACAGGGCAGGGAACTGTTGTAGGCGGAGGTTTGCGCAGGCTTTCGGATTATCAAATAGTCTATTTTGATCCGGCTAGAGAAGCTGCAAGGATACAGGAAATTCGTGCAGCTCAAGAAGCAGCTCTTGAAGGTCGAATTGAAGGAACCGATGAACCTTTAACAGTGATTGACTGGGGCCCCAGAGGATTGTTTTCTTCCACGATTCAACGCCCGTCAATATTTGTGATATTTTCACAACCGATGATTCCTCTTGCCAGTCTTGGCGAAAGAAGTGCGGTTTCTCCTTTTGTTTCGATTTATCCTCCTGTCAGGGGAGCTTTCAGATGGTACGGAACGAGCTTTTTAAGTTTTGAAGCAGAAGAACCTCTTCACGCCCAGCAGACCTATACCATTACAGTTGCGGCTAACGCTGTATCGCTTAGCGGCAACAACATTTCCGGCGAAAGATTGTTTTCCTTTCATACAGAAACTCTCCGTTTAAGGAGTATTACTCCCGGCGAAGAATGGCGGGAAAGAAACGATTTTAGATTTAACGACAATAATGTGCCTCCCGAGGCGGCAAGGGAAATTCGTTTATTTTTCAATTATCCTGTGTTAGCGGCGGACATCCAACCGTATATTCAAATAACTGCTAATGGAGCTGACAGAAGGTTTACCCTAAGGCAGATTGATGAATACAACATACTCGCCGCATTACCTGATTCTGTCGCTTTTCAAACACAGATAAGAGTTGTATTAAGAGAAGGTGCAAGATCCGGCGGCGGTACAAGGGGAACCGAAACACAGCAGGTTTTAAGCTTCAGAACACCCGGACCGTTTAGTGTATCATCGCATAACAGATTTTCCGGCTGGGGAAGATACGGCAATTCTATAGTTGAATTAAATTTCAGCCACAATTTGAACGAAGCTACAGTGTTAGGTGCAATCAGGACAGATCCTCCAATGGAAATTACGGGCGAAAATATCGAAGTGCGCGGCAACAGGGTATGGCTGTTTAATTTACCTGTAGGTTTCGGGCAGAGTTTCAGCGTTTCAGCCGGTACAAACATAGAAGATGTTTTTGGCAGGAGATTGACATCTGCATTTTCCGCTAACATAACTATGCCCCCGGAACCTCCGCCTGTTGGATCGGTAACATTCCCGGAACACAGACATAATGTTATGCTGGAAGCTCAGTTTCCTCCCCGTTATCTTTTTGAATTCCAAAACATTACGCCAAATTCATTTTACACGATAAATGCTGATTTCAATCCTTTTTTTGAGTTTTGGGATCATTTTAGACAAAGAAGACAGGGATTCGGCGATAATAGGATAAATATTTCGGCTAACGCACTTAATACAAGATTTTTTGAACAAATAGATTTAGCGCCTTTTTTGAACGAGCAGGGAAGAGGTTTTGTATATTTTTCCAGCAGCATTGAAGTTTTAAGCAGAGAGTGGCAGCGAGACGGGACATTTCTTCCCGGGACTCGCCGTCTTAACAATGCGATCAGCATTCAGGTAACAGATCTTGGCATGACTGTTCGTTATGGTTTTAACAGAGCTGTTGTGCTTGTAACAAGTCTTTCAACAGGAAGACCTGTGGAAGGAGCCCTTGTCAGAATGCTTCCAAATGCGGAAGTCAATCGAGCAGGCGATATATCAAATATCCACAGTTTTGCGGAAGCGGTAACAGATTCAACCGGGCTTGCCGTTATTGATTTGAGCGCATCGGTATTGAGGAATAATGTTGGCGCAGGCAGAGGTCTTTGGCAAGCGCCTTTTTTCATGGCGGAAAAAGACGGAGACAGAGCCATATTCCAGCCGACTTCGCATAACATGTGGCGTGCAGGAGTGCAGACAGCTTCGCCTTTAAGCGCAGAAGAAGTTGTTCCGCTCGCCTTTATGTTTTCAGATCGAGGTCTTTACAGACCTGGAGAAACAATAACATTCCGTGGCGTTGATCGTTCTCGTGTACTTGGGATGTACACAATTTATAGCGGTGATTATGTAATTACATTGGAAGAAAGCGGCTGGCAGCCGGCAAGAATCGTAACGTTAAACGGCACGACAACAGAATCAGGAAGTTTCTGGGGCAGTGTAACAATCCCCGAAGACTTGCCGCCCGGATCATTCAACCTTGTTTACAGGCGGGTTTCTGACGGCAATGAAATAAGACAGCCTGTCGCAAGTATTCCCATAACGATTGCTTTTTTTGAAAGACTTAGATTTCAGGCGACACTTTCTGCTCCTCCTGAAGCTGTTATATTAGGTGACGATATTAATCTGAGCTTGAGAGCAACTTATCTTGCCGGCGGAAGTCTTTCCGGCGCTTTGTGGGAAGCTGTTTGGTTTGAGGAAATGGGCACTTTCCGTCCGGCAGGAGTGCATACGAGAGGTTTTAGTTTTGGACCGTCACGAGCGTGGGATAGCAGACGGCATATCGGTTCGGAAAGCGGAGTGTTAAGCGGGCAGGGTACTGCAACTTTGAGCCGCCAAACAGGAGGCGCACGAGTTGTAGGCGCTCCTTATGTTTATCAGGTTGAAGCCAGAGTTACCGATCTTGGCAATCAGATGGTTACGGCATTCCGATCTGTAATGGCTCACCCCGCAAGTTTTTATATCGGACTTAACCGCAATACCAGAGGTTTTATCGGTGTTGGTCAGGAATTTGTTGCTAACTATATTACTGTTAATACAGCCGGAGAGATGACCACCGACAACAGTCTTTTCCTGCAAACAGGCGAAGGGGCAAGACAATTAAGAGTAGAGCTTATCCGTGAAGAATGGCGGCGTACTCAGCAAAGAGGAGTAAGCGGTTTTATTCATGAAGAACATATTCCTCACAGAATAACCGACAGCGTTCAAA
Source organism: Treponema sp. (assembly GCA_009785545.1). GTDB lineage: Bacteria > Spirochaetota > Spirochaetia > Treponematales > Breznakiellaceae > WQXQ01. Next base: position 5,471 of record WQWD01000058.1, read on the forward strand.
CGATAAATATTCAAAATGGAGGCGGGACAATCAGAGTAAGACCGTCGGCTGCCGGTTTTCATATTCTTCGTGTAACGTCAAGAGACAGAGAAGGAAGAACCGCCTTAACGGAAATGAGTTTTTTTGTAACGGGAGCAGGCGGTATGTGGAACATGGGCAATGCGGAAGAAATTCGCCTTGTTCCTGATCAGAATATGTATGAGCCAGGTGAGACAGCTCAGATTTTGCTGCAAAGTACGCTTCCATCAGGTTACTATCTGATTACTGTTGAAAGAGAAGGTATTTTTACGCAGGAAGTACGCTACTTAACAGAGTCAGTTACTGTTATTGATATTCCAATTGCACGTAACTATGTGCCTGTGGTTTATGTTTCTGTTTCTTCGTTTTCGACACGCACCGGGCCTCCGGCACATGAATGGGGAACCCCAGACTTGGATAAACCAAAGGGATTTTTCGGCGTAACAAGACTCAATGTAAATCCGCGTGTAAAAGCTTTTTCTGTAGATATACAGACAGACAGAAATGTTTTCCGCCCGGGCGAAGAAGTTACGATGACGTTAGTCGCCACAAGAGGCGGTGTGCCTCTTCCCAACGCAGAGCTTACATTGATGGCGGTAGACAGAGGTGTATTGGATCTTATTAATTATCGTGTGCCCGACCCGATTAACCATTTTTATGCTGACCATCGTTTCCCGCTTTTTGTTGCCGGGGGAGATTCTCGTGCAATGTTGATGGATCCGATAACTTACACAATCAGAGAGCGTATGGGCGGCGACTCCGATGACAGCAAAATAGAAGAACGTACTGATTTTAATCCTACAGCCGTTTTTGAACCAATGTTGATAACAGACGCAAATGGCAGGGTTACTCACACATTCAGGCTTCCTGACAATCTTACCACATATCGTGTAACGGTTTTTGGTGTGCGTGGAGATCTGTTTGCGTTAAGAGAGAGCGAAATCGCCGCTCAGAACAGGATCAATGTAAGAGAGGTTGTCCCTCGCCGTCTGCGTGAACGTGATACTGCCGAAGTGGGTGTGTTAATCACAAATCTCGATTCTACTTCTCATGCGGTTAATGTCAGGCTTGATATAGGCGATCCGCTGCCGAATCCGTCAAGCGGTTTTGCATACTTGCCCGGTCATGCTTTTGTTGACGGAGCTGCAGAACGCCGTGTAACGGTTCGAAGCGGAGAGACTGCTGTTGTGTACTTTGACGTAGGCGCAGTTACGCAGGGAAATGTTTCCTTAAATTTTACAGTTACTTCTAACGTTCTTAACGAAAGGCTTGTGCGGGGAATGGTTATCGAACGCCCGTTTGTTATGGAAACTGTTACGACAACTGGTACAATTACAGGCTCAAGCGCAAGTGAAGGCATTGTTATTCCGTCATTCGCTGACGGAGGGATGGGGAATCTTACGCTGACTCTTGACGCTACACGCTTAAGCTTACTTGATTCGGCGATAAATTATCTTTTTCATTATCCCTTTGGATGTCTTGAACAGCGAAGTTCCGCAATTATGCCTTTAGTCATATTCGGTGAATACATTGATGCTTTAAGTCTTAGATCCGAAGTTGCGGATCCTCGCCGTGTAGTAGAAAATGAATTAAGATCATGGTCACGGATTCAGCTATCTAACGGAGGTTTTCCATTCTGGCCAACCGGCACAAGAGGCAATTTTTATGTTAGTCTTAGAATTGCTCATACAATTGCGATTGCCAGATCAAAAGGATTTACTATTCCATCTTCGCTTAACGTAAATAATCTTATAGCGTTTATAAACCGGGAATTCCGGGAAGTGATGCAAGTCAGGGGCAATTCTACTTACCAATCATATTTGCAGTCGTATACGTTATACGTTCTTTCTCTGCTTGGAGAAAATGTAGATCCGTCAAGACTGGCAGAAATATTGGCACGTGACAATGTCTGCGCATCTGTACTTGCTTTTGTCGGCATGACTTACCGCCAGATAGGGCGAAATGCTGATGCGGCGAGTACTGCACAGCGTTTGCGTAACCTTATGCGTCCTACAACAAGAGGTGTTGATCTTACCGATCCGTTGGAACGGCAGCGTTTTAATTTCTTTGGCGGTCATATAGAACAGTTGGCGCTTTCTTTGCAATTTTTTGCCGAGCAATTTCCGGGAGACGACATAAACGGCCGGCTGTTATTTACGTTACTCGAAAATCAGCGTTCAAGCAGAGGAAGCTGGCAAAATACCGCTGTTACCGTTCGTGTTCTTTCCGCCGTTGACGCTTTGATTCGAGCCGAAGACCTTGTAAATATCGATGTCAGCGGAACTGTTTCGCTTGGCGCTGCAGAACTTTTGCGGGGAACATTCACAGGTCTTGGAGCCAGACCCGTTACGCAAACATTTGATTTCTCCGATTCGGTAATGGCAAATTTGGCAAGAGATCATATACAGCAATTGAATTTTACCAGAACAGGCAGAGGTAATCTTTATTACACTGCTTCATTAACTTACGCAATTCCAACAGAGCTGCAGTCTTTCCGTGACGAAGGAATAGGTGTGTTCCTTACCATTTATGATGTAGTTACAGGCGCAGAAATAAGCGGAACTGCACTGCGAAGCGGAAGAACCTATCGTGCCAGAGTGCGGGTATCTTCGACACGGGATCGAACATTCCTCGCTCTTCGTGTGCCTGTTCCCTCTGGTGCGGAAATATTGGACATGGCATTTGTTACAACAGCTACTTTTGACGATGTTGGAGGAGCTGGAGGAGACGATACACAACGCAGAGTTTCATGGCTAAGCCATCAGGCAATTTATGACAACGAGATTCAATATTTCTGGGATCACTTTAACAGAGGAGAAACTACAGTAAGTTTTCTGTTCCGTGCCGTACGAAGGGGAGTATACCCAACGCCGCCTGTTCAGGCAGAATTGATGTATGAGCCGGAAATTTTCGGCAGAACCGGCGGGTTGTTGTTTACTATTGAGTAGGTAATTTGAAAAACTTCGATTAAATGTTTTGTTTATGAAAATTGATGTGAGCAGATTTAAAACAATTTCTCGTGTTGCAATAATTATTGTTGCTGTGTTAGCTTTGCTGTGGCTCATTTTACGGTTTTCCCCGTATCCAGAGCTGCGGCAATTTCATTCACGTCCTTACAGCGTGCGTTTTTACGACCGTTACGGGATGTTATTGCAGGTAACGCCTCTTGCGGAAGGATTGCGAAGAGAACGATCTTATCAAATTCCGCAGCAGGTAAAAGATGTTTTTGTGTTCTCCGAAGACAGACGTTTTTTCAGACATCCGGGTGTTGACATTCTCGCTCTCTTTCGGGCGTTAACGCAAAATATTTCAAGCGGCAGGGTAGTGAGCGGAGCTTCCACAATTACAATGCAGTTAGCCCGAATTATTGCAGATAACGCCCATGACGTGGAAATTCAAGGGGTGCGCAGGCAAACGGCAGGGTCAAAAATTGTTGAGATGTTCAATGCTCTGCGTCTTGAAACACGATTTTCCAAAGACGAAATCCTAAGAATGTATCTGGAATCGCTTCCTTTTGGTTTTTCCACAGAGGGAGTAACTTCCGCCGCACGAACTTTTTTTGCAAGCGAAATTTCGATGCTTTCCGGGGCGCAGCTTTTCTGTTTGGCTGTTATTCCACGCCGCCCAAGTTTTTTTAATCCGCTGGATAATCCGCAAAATTCCGCAGCCGCCGCCATGGCGCTGCACTCAAGATTTGCGGACAACAGAAGGTTGTCGGAAAGATGGCCTCTGTTGGTGCAGCTCGACGAAAGGGATTTTCAATTTGCAATTTCCTCCGTGCGGCGTTTTCAATACCCGTTTGAGCTGCCCCACCTTATTCGTTTGATAAACACTCAGCTTTTGTCCGAAGGCAATCCGCCGTTCGAAGTTCATCTTTCCATCAACCTTGCGCTTCAGCGTTTTCTGGAAAACGAAATCGCCGGCAATGTGGCAAGGTTTTATATGTCACGAATTACGAATGGCTCAGGTCTCGTTATTGATAACGCAACAGGAGAAATCCTTGCGTGGGTAGGAAGCGCAGATTTTTTCAATGAAAGTTCCGCCGGGCAGATTGACGGGGTGCTGGTACACAATCAGCCTGGTAGCGCAATGAAACAATTTCTTTTTGCTATGGCGTTGGAAAATGGTTTTTATCCATCTGACGTAATCGCTGATGTGCCAATGACATTCGGACAAACCGAAGTTTACTTTCCGCAGAATTTTAATAACCGCTTTAACGGTCCTGTATTGTTTCGGACTGCTCTTGCGGCAAGTTTGAATATCCCTTCTGTTTACCTTCTTTACAGATTAAGTGTGCGTGGTTTTACTGAACATCTTTTGGCACTCGGTTTTGATTCCATTGAACATACAGCTCATGATGCGGGATTGGGCTTGGCGCTGGGAAATGCTCCTGTCAGTCTTTTGGAACTTGTCAGAGCGTTTAGCGTTTTTCCTCGTGACGGTATTTATCTGCCAGTTACATGGCACATAACAGATGGCAGTCAAGTTTATGATTTGGGAAAACGGATTTACTCTGTTGATACCGCACGGATTATTTGTTCGTTTTTATCAGATGCGAGTGCGAGAGTGCTGGCGTTTGGAGCCGGCAGAAATTTCCGCACAACGTTTCCCTCGATGTTTAAAACAGGAACTGCTAATCAGTTTCAGGATATTGTAGCGCTTGGAGCCACAATGAGGTATTCAGTGGGCGTATGGATGGGGAATTTTACGGGAGAAGCTGTAATGGACAGAACGGGCAGCTCTCTTCCTGCTGCCATTGCACGTAACACGCTGAATGTTCTGCATGGAGCGTCAGATCATTCAAGGGGGCGTTTTGTCAACAGTTTTGCCAATAACCATACGCTTGATTTTCCGCAGCCTGTAAATTGGCGGTTAAGCCGAATATGCGCAGTTTCCGGGATGGAGCCCGGCGAAGGCTGCCTTTCGATTATTAATGAATTTATACATCCTGACGAAGAAAGGTTCCTTTGCACATGGCACGTTCTTGTGAATAACAGAAGCGAGACAATTTTTCCGGCGGAATATCAGGCGTGGTTTAACGCTTTTGTAAGACAAGGCGCTCTGCATTTTGGTTCACGTCCGCTGGAAATTATCAACCCTCGTGAAGGGTTTGTGTATCTGTCGAATCATAATCTTGGTTTGTATGAAATCCCTGTGGAAGTAATCGGCGGTCAGCATGATATATTAAA
>WQWD01000059.1 GCA_009785545.1 Treponema sp.
AGGCGGCTTGCGAAAAGCCGTGTCGGCGAAATATGGCGTGGATGGCAATGCTGCGACGCCAAAGCGTCCGTAGATGAAAGCCACGACCATCCCGAGCCGACAGGGATTTTTGCAAGCCGCCTGCCGGCGGTTGTTTATAACAATTAGAGAGGTTTTCTGTCTTCTCTACCAGCCGTCTTGTACGTCAGGCGTTCTCTGATTTCATCAATCGAATAACCCTGAGCGATTAAATCTAACGTTTCTTCAACGCCTCTTTCGATACCCTTTTCTATACCTTCTTCAAAGCCTCTTTCCATCCCTTCTTCAAATCGTACAGCGAGAGCGTCTTCTGTGTTCCATTCAGTTAGTAACATATTTAAAACCTCCGAAGCGTGAATTTCCAAGAACTCTTTCAGTATATCACACCTTGAACAATATTTTATAGCGGCTTTTACCGCTTTTTCTCTGTCCTGCAAATCCTTTTCAAAGCTCCTTGTCTTGGCAATAAACGCACTGTACTCTGCAAGTTTTTTACAACGGTTAACAATAGCTTCGTTTTTGCCTTCGTTGATGTTGATTACTTTTACTTCCAGGTCTAATAAAGGAACCGCTTTTTTTGGAAGCCCTAAATCGTGCGGTTTTTCAAATAAATCCGATAAACGCAGAGTGTCATTATTGGGATAAGGTTCTTTGCCGTTGTACAGAACGAAAAACTCAGGCCATGGAATGGACAGGCGGTTTCCCGAATAAAGATTTTTCCCTGTGACAATCTTTTCAAGTACACGGGAAATGTAGAGAAGGAGGCGCAGCCCCATGTTAGGGTTGATGGTGCTTTGATGTTCGATAAGCACGATAAGCTTTCCGCCAATTTCAAAAGAGATGTCGTTGTATAAATCCATAAACACCACGTTTTCGAGAGTGTTTATGGAAACCGATAAATCAGAAGGCAGAGTTGTTCCTTCGAGTGCGCAGTACAGCTCCCGAAGTAAATCGGGTTCGCTAAAAAGTTTAGTGAAAACGCTGTCTTTAAAGTTTGTATTAATTTTCATACATATATATGGGTTAGATATGCGTGGCGCTTTACCGAAATGAAAAAAAAATGTTTTTTTCGCACAGTCGCCGCTGCCCTCATCCTGACTGGACAGATGGCATAAAAAATATAAGAAAATAATCTTTGATTTCTTTATTTCTTCTGAGCTGCGACCTGCTTATTACTCCGCACCAGCCGCTTTGCCAGAAGTTTAGATAGAAATATTCCGTAATGAGGATGACGACGGATTATATCAATAAATGTTTTTTGTGTTAAAAGTATCAGTTTTCCCGTGCTTGTTGCTTTAATTGTTGCGGAGCGCCGTTGGTTTAGAAGGAATGACATTTCTCCCATAAAAATATCCTGAGCGGAAAGAGTGGCTACACATTTTTCGTTATGAATCACATCGAAGGTTCCAGAGGAAATATAATAAAGACAATCGCTTGCTTCCCCTTCCCTAATCACAATATCTCCCTTTTTTACCATAATGATTTGCTCTTGAGAAAAACCGGCAGGTACTTCATATTCAACCGACGCATTGTGTTTAATGATTAATGTTACCTGATTACCTTTAGTGTTGTACCTGAGTTTGTGGGAAAGCCTTGCTGCCATTTTTATCCCTCGACCGTGCAGACTGTATTGATCTTGAGTTTTCATTTTTTCCAGATAGGCATTAACATCAAAGCCGGAGCCTTGATCCTGAATTGTAAAAGTTGATACGTCTTGTTTTATTGCCCAATGGAATACAACTTTTTTTGATTGAATTACAGGGTCTTTGCATTTTTCCGCAATCAAATCAACCGATGTCATTCCCGATTCCAATGCTTTTGTTTTTTCTTCGTAAGTAATGCCGCAGTTTCCGTGTTCAATGGCATTTACAATCAATTCCATTAATGCCAACTGGAGCTGCATTTTGTTATCCGGATTTATAAGCCCTCTTTGGGATAATATCGTAGCTCCTATCCCTGCGTAAAGAGATACGGCAAGAAGATCATTGTCCAAAAAAAACTTCCCCGAAGCTCCTTCAAGAAAACTTTCTGTAAATTCCCTTTGAAAAATTATCTGGTAATTTTGTTCGATTATTTCTATTCCTTTGGCAAAATGCGATATTATCCGTAAGTTATCAAGCATGAACAATACATTGATTGCCTTACTTTTTTTTAACAGAACTTCCTCTTTATCGATATTTTGATCAAAAATACCGATGACTCCAAAGTTCAGTATACACTTGTCGCTTTGAATTTGATCGATTATTTTATCGATATTTATTAATGGGTCAGAAAAATTGATTACCACCAATTCCGGCAGAGCATAGTTTAAAAATTCGTGAATTCCTTCTTCTTTGTCCAAAAATACCAAATCATTGCTGTAATTTGGATTTTGTTCAAAAGCGGCTTTTATATTTTTTTGAATCTCCGGATCCGAATTGATAATCCCCAGTGCGCTCATATTACTTCCTCTGCATATTTTATGTTATACATTAAAGATACTGTATTTTCTCATATTTATCCAGATTATGATTGGTGATTGCGTGAATGTCACTCGTGATTCTCACAAGTGACATTCACGTACGGTTTACTAGTAAACAGAAATATGCTATGATTTGTCTTTACAACTCTATTACAAAACAGAATGCGCGAGGGCTTTATCCGTACGCGCCCTTGGGGGAACAATGAAAATAGGGATGGATACCTTTGCCTGCGACGGGGGCAAATCCGGAGTGGGTATGTATTTAACCCAATTTCTAAAAAGAATACCGCCTTCTGAGGCTCTTTTTGAGCTTTTTGGCTGGGAATATGACAGGTATATTTTTAGCGATGTGGCTCCAAATTTTGAGTTTATTCCTCAGTGTTCAATACAAGGAAGAACCGCTAATACGCTGTGGCATATCTGGAAATACGCCCAATTCGCCTCTTTACGACGGTTTGACGCTTGTTTTTTCCCTGCCGCTCACAGGATTATTCCGTATCAGTCGCCTTGCCCAACTGTCGGCGTTGTTCACGATATGGCGGCTTTTTGGGGAAACCGAAAAACAAGAGTGCATTTGGGCGCAACTTTACGTTTGGTTTTCCCTAATTCATTGCGGCGTTTAGACAGAATTATCGCTGTAAGTGAGTTTGTCAAACAGGAACTTATTGAACAGGCTAATGTAAAAGAAAAAAAAATCGATGTTGTTTATAACGGAATCGATTCAACTTCTTTTTATCCACGCCAGCGTAACGAAGAAAGCGTGCTTTTAATTCAGCCGTTTAGTTTCAAACGTCCCTATGTGCTTTGCGTTTCAAGAATCGATCATCCTATCAAAAATCATGTCAGGTTAATCGAGGCCTTTGGAATTTTTAAGGAAAAAACCAAATATCCGCACAGGCTTGTTCTCGCAGGCGGTGACAGCAATAACGCAAATGTTGTCAAGGAAGCGGCTGCGGCTTCTCCCTGGCGCAGTGACATTTTTTTTACCGGGCATTTTCCGCTTACAAACCTGCCTGAATTGTATTCCGGCGCTGATTTTGTGGTTATTCCGTCAATGTACGAGGGTTTTGGCATGGGCGCATTAGAAGCCATGGCGTGCGGAGTACCTGTTTTATGCGCCCGAGCCGCCTCTTTGCCGGAAGTAGCCGATCATGCCGCACTTTATTTTGATCCGCTAAACACGGAAGATATGTCTGATCGTATGATTACTGTCAGTACAGATATGGATATTTACAACGAATGTAGACGGCTGGGGCTGGAAAGGGTGTCCGCTTTTTCATGGGATCGATGTGTCGAGCAGACATTACAAATTATTTACAACATCACGGGAAAGTGCTAGGATGACAACATGATTAGTGATGACAATATGTCTGAACATACTGAGCCGCTAACTGGCAGTCCGCTTGAAGGAGGGCAGTTTTCCGGCAAGTTTTGGATAATACTGAATCCTGCGGCAGGTAAAGGAAAAGCGTTAAAACAGCTTCCGATCATAGAACGCCTGTTTTGCGCGAGCGGTCATAATTTTGAAATCCTTTTGACAAAAGGACACGGTGACGGACTGGAAATGGCGCGTGATTTACCAATCGGAGCTGATGATATTACTGTCTCCGCCGGAGGTGATGGAACCTGCAACGAAGTAGTCAATGGTTTGGTGTTACGCCAAATATCCGAAAAAACTGCCTCTCCCCCGATATTCGGAGTTTTGCCGATTGGCAGGGGCAATGATTTTTCATCAACCCCTAATATCCCTGAAGATGTAGGCAGCGCTTGCTCCTTGTTGATCTCGTCTGCCGGGAAAAAATCAAATATTATTCCAATTGATGTAGGTTTTGTTAAGGGCGGTTTTTTCCCGGAAGGAAGATATTTTGTTAACGGCATTGGAATCGGTTTCGATACAAAGGTTGGGTTTGAAGCCGCAAAATTAAAAATTAAATCAGGATTTGCATACGCTATCGGAGCGCTTATATTGATCGCTCGTTATGAACCGTCGCCTGTTATTAAGATTTGTTACAGCGAAAACGAGCAAACCAAATTCGAAACAACTCTTCCGGCCGTTCTTGTTTCCATTGTAAACGGAAGAAGGATGGGCGGAAGTTTTTACATGGGCCCAAAAGCCAAAATTGATGATGGACTTTTGGACATTTGTTATGTGAAACATCAACCTTCCAGAAGGGCGCTTTTAAAAGTTCTTTCTCATTATACAAAAGGAACCCAGGAACTTTGCGATGGGGTAAATTTTGGCAGGGGAAAACATTTTCACCTTACAGCTCTCGAAGGCGGAATGGCAGCGCACTGTGACGGCGAAACTGTCTGTTATGACGGCAAGGAACTTGAAATAAGCTGCGTTCCGCACGCTTTAAGACTTATTACACCCGGAGTTTAAATTGAAAATCCGAAGGTCTGTCGTTACTTTTATACTACGTATGCTTATAAATATTTTTTGCAAAGTTGACAGCAAAGAATATGTTCAGGCTTTGAAAAAAAACAAACCTATGATTATTGCGTTTAATCATATAAATTTTCTTGAGATTTTAATTTTTGCGACACAAGGTTATCCGCTTTATGTTACAGGTCTGGCAAAAATAGAAACATGGAAAAACCCGTTATTTGCTTTTATATTTAATACTTATAAAGCCGTTCCAATTAATAGAGGAGGCGCTTTTACCGAAAGTTTTAAGGCGGCGCATGAAAGAATAGATGAAGGTTTTTTTGTTTGTATTTCGCCCGAAGGAACCCGCAGTAAAAATGGTGTGTTAAAAAAAGGCAAAGCCGGTATTATTCAATTAGCGTTAGAAACCGGTACCCCGATTCTCCCTGTAGGCCATAACGGAGGTGAAAATATCTGGAAAAACATAAAAAGATTCAGACGTACTCCGTGTATTTATAAAGCCGGTCTGCCGTTTCGCCTAAAATTTGAAGGCAGACCAGACAAGGACGAACGTGAATCAATGATAACAGAGGTAATGTGCCAGATTGCCAAACTCCTGCCCGAAGAAATGCGAGGTGTTTATTCTGATCGGGTAAATTCGGAAACTAAATATTTGGATTTTATTTAATGAAAGTAAATATATTTGACATTGACGACACAATAGTAAAAAAAACAACGGCTCAATATTTTATTGTGTACGCTCTAAAAGAAAAAGTTATTCGTTTTTCGCAGATAAACAAGCTGTTAATCGACTGGATAAAATATAAAATTGCAAGACCGGACAATGATTTTATCGAACATACCGTAAAAAAATTAAAAGGTATAAAAAAATCCGATCTTGATCGTGTAGCCGAAATCACATTTCAAAAAAAAATAAAACAAAATATATACGCAGACGCCGCCAGTTTAATTTGGGAAGCACAAAAAAGAGGGGAGAGGGTTATTTTTGCGACATCCTCAATGGAATTTATAATAAAACCAATCGAAAAGTTTTTTAAAACCGAACCCTCTCTGGCTACTACGATGGAATACAAAGATGGTCTTACAACCGGCAAATTAGAAGGTTATAGTTTATTCGGAAAGAAAAAAAAAGATTCGGTTTCCGAATGGATGACAAAAAACAATATACGGATCGAAGACACAAGTTTTTATTCAGATTCCTATACCGACATTCCGTTACTCGAATACTGTGCCAATCCAAACGCAGTTAACCCTGACAGAATATTAAAGAAAAAAGCGAAAAAACTGGGCTGGAAAATTTTACGGTTTAAAAAGACTTTAGGCTGAGCCAGTCCCAAAAACTGCGAACCTCCGGTTCGGTCAGTTTTGAGACAGGTTTCCGTATTTTTACCAGCGAAACGATACTCCTAAACCATTCTGTATTTCAATCAAATCCATCATCGGTATTGTCATCGAAACTCGTCTGCCTGATGTAACAACCTCTGTCAAAGCGGGAGGTGTGGCAGCGTTTCCTTCTCCGTCCGTGATTATCATCGTAGAATTTTCGTGAGCGCTGAAGGAAACCGAAAAATCATAACCTAAAAACATAATTTGCGCTAATGCCATCAGTTGCGGATCAAATCCAAGAGCGCTTAAATCCTCTGAACCTGTTGTCAAAATCAGGCTAAGTACATTTGTATTGCCTTCACTGACGATTGATACTCGTTCGCTGAAAGGATCGACAACTTCCAATAATGTTTGCACGTTGTCAAAATTGATCACTACCGTAGTCACAGTATCTTGCCCCGTGTTTCTTGAAGAAAACGAGCCTAAACTCGCTCCGTTTATGCGTTCGATAGACCTTTCCCAGTCAGCCCTGCCGACGGGGATTGTCGGCCAGTTTTCGTTTCCGTCAAGAAGCCCAAGATTTCCCAGTGCATTGGAAACCCTGTATTCAAAAGTTAATCTTCCCGAACCGTCTCTGTTCATTTGAATATCCATAGAAAGACCGATACACGAATTAAAAACAGCTAAAAACACTAAAACAAAAAACAGCCATATTTTTTTCATTAAAATTCCTCCGAATATATTTTCATATCCTGAACGCGCACAGGCGTTTCTTTTTCTATCAAGTTGAAAGCTTTTTGAAGAACTTTCTCCCCAAAAACTTTTGAATTAGACACAATCGCGCCGCCGATTTGAGAAAAAGACAAAGAGTCCTGAAGGTCAACTTCTGCGGCGCTAAGATGAAAGCGGCGGTGCATTTTGTCCAGTACTGATTTGATAATTCTGCGTTTTTCCTTGATACTCAAAACATCAGGAATTTCGAAAATTATCTGTATCATCGAAACAACCATAACCTATAATATATCAATTTTTGATGGCTGAATAGCTCTGACGAATGTGATATGATATTTTAAATGTTAAAAAACCGCCGTGTGATAGCAATAATTTTTACTCTTCTCTTTCTTCTTCCAATTTTTGGTTTCGGCGAAGAAGACACAGCGGCTGAATTCGATGCTGAACTCGATACAGAATTCGATATCGAAGAATTGCGGCAGAGAGTTTTACAGGAAGCTCCAAACGAGCTTTTTTCGATGTCACTTTTTGACAACGATGTTTCGCTGTTTTTTTCAGGTTCGTGGTTTGGATCGTTTCAATTAAATCCGGGTTTTTCTTTTTCTCCCATCGGGTCCGGTTTTATGCCGCCTCAAACGCCTGTCTTTTCGCAGGAAGTCGATTTAACTCTGTCGCTCTGGATAAACAACAGATGGTTTGTAGAGGCGAATTTTAATGACGGACATGCTCAGAATACATACAGCGCAGGCTATCAGGGAATGCCCGGAGAGTTTATTCAATTTGCTGTAATTGGAAATACAGGGCTTGATTTCCCGTCATTTCCGTATATGGATTTAGGAGGCGATTCTGCGGCTTCATTTGGTTTTTACAGCCGTATGGGAAATCAAACTTGGGATATACACACGCTTCTTCGTTATGATTCCTCCGCAAGAGAAGAACGTGTTTTCTACGGCGGAAGGGAAAGAAACTTTTTTTACGAGCAGCCTCAAAATTCAATACGAGGAGTTTCATTTGTGCTTCCCGATTACAACATTGATTCGCCGATTGTCGTCTACATCGAAGATGATAGAGGAACAATTATTGATAACAGTTTTAGACGCTGGCGGGTAGCTTCCCCAAGCGAGTTTGCGGCTTCCAGCTCTCAGGGTCTTGTGGAGTTGAGTTTTAGGCCTCAAGGCATGGTAGCGGTATCGTATTCAAAAAACGGAGATACCCGTGCTTGGGATATTTCGATGGGAAACTATGACGGCGTACCTGACGGTTATTTGCGGACAGTCCAAGAGTGGTTTGGCAGTGGTATCAACTTAGGTGATTTCCCTCAAGCCGGCAACAGAAATCCCGCTGCAAGGCGGCCGGGAGAGGTTGAGTTTGGCACTGTGCCGGCTCTTGTTGTTTTTGAGCCGGGTACATTTTCCCCTTTTGAAAGACGTAACCGTTATCAGTCGCCGTCAAGCGCTTCCGAAATGTCGGCTCTTGTGCGCCTTTCTTCGGGCAGTGAAATATCAGGGTTTGAACTTATTCCGTTTGATTCAAGTTTTTTTACAACAGATTTGCTTGTATTTACTGCTGCTGCCGGACAAATAAATATTTATGAACTATTAAAAATCGGCAATTTTTCACGGCGTGATCCTCAAACTCTCTGGCCTTTGGCGTATGACTCCCCCGAAATTTATCTTGATGTTTCCAATGTTTTTCCCGGCGATATAGCTTTACGTTTTACAAATTTTAACGCTGCCGGCGGCTTTTTTATCGGAACCGATATAGTTCCCGGCTCTGTGCAGGTTTGGAGAAGCGGCATTCAGGATACAAATTTTAGTTATAGCTCTTTTACAGGCGAAGTTACGCTTTTAGGTTCTGTAGGACAAAATGAATTGATACGAATTACGTTTTTAAGAAGAAGCGAAGAAACCCGTTTGGGAAGTATTGCGGCGGGAATTGGAGCTATCTATCAGGGAGCCGGGCCTTTTTCAGCGCAGGCAGCGATTGGCGCAAGAATGAATGTTACCAGTGATACATATTCAGATGAAGAGCACTCAAGCGCCGGCACTCTTGGATTGAGCGCAGCGGCAGACTGGGACTGGGATAATTTAAATTTTCGTGTAACGGGCGGAATGTTTTTTGAACAGGCTGATCAGGCAGGGCTTTTTCGCATTGCCGGAATGGAAGGGCATGAGCTGCTACTGCCTCTGCCGCCGCAAAATGCTTTTATTTCAAATCCTCCAATTTCTAATCCGCCGTCTGTAAATTTTACAAACCTCAATCCTGATAATCGTTCTGATTTGATTTTCAGAAATTACATTAACCGCACTGTTCTTGGAAATAATCTTATGCCAATCGAATGGAACACTCCGATAATCGCAGGGGTTAATCGGCCTTATCCCGCAAGAGATACGCAGCTTGGCAATGCTCAAGTTTTGGCGCTGGAATTTGACTTTTCGGGAGCAGAGAACTGGAGCGGTTTTCAAGTTCCGATAAGTCAGTTTGCGCCGAACCTTTCCGGCGCGGGAGAAATAGAAATTCCATTCAGGTTTTTTGGTTTTAACAGAGAACTTCAACCTCTTGATAATTTTAAAGTGATCATTCAGATTGGAGCGCTTTCGGGAAGCGATTTTGCTTTTGTGGAAAACCAACAATTGATTTGGGAAAAAGTGTTATTCGACACAGATCAAGACACTTTTAGCAATGCCGGGAGAATTATAAGGTTTACGCTTGATGAAGATGACAGACAAAAGCTTTCCGGCGCTCGATACATTCGCCTTTTGGCAGTTTACGAAGGCACGGAAACCTTAACAGGGCGTGTACTGCTTGCGAGCCCTATCGTTCGAGGAGCTGCTTTCAGGCCTGTTATTTCTGACGGAGATGCTGTCATTGGAACAAACATCGGTGTTACCGCCATAGAAACAATCGATACACATCATCCAACTCTTGCGGATGCTTTTCCTGAAATCATCAGGCGTGTTTCCTCAACTCCGTATACACAAAGAGTTCTTAGAGTAAATTGGGAAAACTTAAATACAGGTTTTTCTGCAGGTGTTGATTCAAGATTAGGCAATATTCCTTTAGCTGATTATCGTGAATTGGCTTTTTTTGTAAAAATACCAAACGGTGCGTTTGGAAATCAAAATGAAACTTTAACTTTTAAGATAGCCGCAGGCCCTGATAACCTTGACGATTACAGGCTGAGAGCAAACATCCCGCTGGACAGTTTGGCGGCAAGGGCAGGGGAGTGGAATAAAATAACAATTCGTTATCAGGGAAGTAATACAGGAGTATTTTTGAATGACGGCAATGTATCAGTTAGTGATGTTTTTTACAGGCCAAACCGTGGGACCGGGGACAATTTTTCAAGAAACACAAATTATACTATTATTTTGATAAATCCCGTGAATTCTGTGACGGCGCTTGGAGACGGCACGATCTACATTGACGAAATAATTCTGGAAGACCCTATTACGTTTTACAGAATTAACGCCGGAGCTGTGTTGGATTATTCAAGACCGGGTGTTTTACTTTCTGCGGGAAGAACCGCAATTTTGTCAGACTTTACGTTTTTTAGCGCTTTTGAATCGGAAATCCGATCCAGCATGAATACTGATGATTCAATAATGTTTGGAAGTATGGCAGGACGGACAGGGATTGATTTTTCGTTTTTGGGAACGCAAATTTCGGCTAACTTAAATTCTACTATAGCGCAGGATACATTCCTGTGGAGTGCGGAACATGAAATTTCAA
>WQWD01000060.1 GCA_009785545.1 Treponema sp.
ATTTAACATCGTGGCAATAATCCTTTCCATCATGGGAGTACTCAACCCTGTTACTGGTGCGTTGGCGCATAACGCCGGTTCTATCGCAGTAGTATTAAACGCAGCTTTAATGTATGACAGAAAATATATATAGGGACCAACGGTTTGCCGAAATACCGCAGTAGATTAAAAAAAACGAGGATGTCCGAAAAGTTAGAAACTTATTCGGACACCCCCGTTTGGGCGGTACAAGACTCGAACTTGTGACCCCCAGCGTGTCGAGCTGGTGCTCTAACCAACTGAGCTAACCGCCCTAGTCCATCAATTGTTACATTGATTTGTCTTTATACAAAAGTTTACTTTATTTATAAAATTGTGTCAACGCCGTTACAATACGTCAGCATACTGCAATTTATACAACCCGGAATAAATCCCGCTTTGCTTTAGGAGTTCTTCGTGACTGCCATCCTCTACCATGCGTCCATTTGAAAGCACTAAAATGCGGTCAGCGTCTTTTATCGTTGACAACCTGTGGGCTATAACAATTGATGTTCTTCCGTCAAGAACTTTTTTCATACCAAGCTGGATTAAACGTTCTGTTTCGGTATCGATAGAACTTGTCGCTTCATCAAGAATGACGATTTTGGGGTTGTGCGCAATGACACGAGCAAAACTTATAAGCTGCCTTTGACCTGTGGAAATATTTGCCGCTCTTTCGGAAAGCATGGTTTTATATCCATCAGGTAATGATGAGATAAAATCATGTGCGTATACTGCTTTTGCGGCGTTTATGATTTCTTCTTCGGACAGCGTCAAACCAAGACTGATGTTTTCTTCTATCGTGCCGGAAAACAATGTTACATCCTGAGTAACCGGCACTATGGAACTTCGCAATAGCTCAAGCGGAATATTTTTTATTGGTATTCCGTCAAGGCGAATAACGCCGGAGTCAATATCCCAAAGACGGGCAAGCACATTAATAATTGTTGTTTTTCCGGCTCCAGTAAAACCGACAATCGCCGCCATCTCTCCGGGTTTAATCGCAAAGGTGAGTCCCTTCAGTACATCTTCACCTTTTTTGTAGGCAAAACGCACATCAATAAATTCAACGTGTCCTCTAACGCCCAAATCTGTCGAACAAGTTCCCGTATCAGGGATATGCTCTTCGGTGTCCATTAGTTTAAAAACTTTTTCCCCGCCCGCCATGGCCGACTGAAGCAAAGTGTATTTTTCGGCAATATCTGTTACAGGGTTAAAAAACATCTGCACAAGATTGATAAACGCAATCATAACGCCAATTGAAATCGCCTCAGTGTTATTTGAAGCGGACAAAAGCAGCCAACTCCCCGCCGCAATGACAACCGCCATCGCCAACGCTGACAACCATTCAATTATCGGTCTGAATGTCGAAAACACATACATCTCTCCAAGGTTAGCGTCGAGCAGCTCACGGTTGCCTTCCCTAAATTCCCTTGCGCTTTTTTTCTCCTGCCTGAAATACTGCACAACCTGCATACCCGCCAGCCGCTCGGCAAGATACGAATAAACCTTTGACGAAGCTATCCGTTGTTTTCTGAAAGCATCCCTTGCCTTTACACGGCTTATTAAAGTGACAATAAACACTGGAGGCAAGGTGAGCAGCACCATAAGCGCCATTGGCGGTGATAAAATAAACATTGTTACAAGTGTTCCTGTCATTATCGTTATATCTTTTAAAAAAGCGACTAATACAGTTGTAAAAAATTCATCCATTGTCTGGACATCGCTTGTTAATCGCGTAACTATCCTGCCGACAGGATGACGGGACAAATATCCTGTTGATTGTGAAAGAGTTTTTTTAAAAAGACCAAGGCGCATATCTTTCATTACACGCTGAGTCATCAAATTGGATGTAAATGTTTGCATAAAAGAAAAGCCAAAAACAATTACCAATAAAATTAAATACAAAACACAACCCTGTATCAGAAGCTCTATATTGCCGATCATTATTCCATCATCAATTATCCGCCTTAACAATAGAGGAAGAGCCAGCTCGCCTAAAGTAGAAATAATTAAAGCCGTAATTGTTAAAAGCACTAAAAGTTTATACGGCTTAAGATAAGAAAGAATCCTGCGTGTTAAACGGCTGTCATATTCTTTTGTTATATCATCGGTATCAAAATAACTTTCAGCCATTTGACGACTCCTTCGGCGTATTTGGAACTTGTAATTCCATACTTTGCAAAGCCGCCATCTTGGCGTAAAAACCTCCTGAATTGACAAGAGCGGAAGGGGTTCCGTATTCGAGCATTTTCCCTTTGTCTAAAACAAGAATATTATCCGCATATTTAAGCGTAGAAACACGATGAGAAACAATAATTGTTGTACGCCCCTTTCTGGCTTTCCATAGATTTTCAAGAATCTTATATTCTGTTTCGTTATCCACAGCGGAAAAAGAATCGTCTAAAATAAGAATTTCACTATCCATGACAGCCGCCCTGGCAATAGCTATCCTTTGTTTTTGCCCTCCCGAAAGCGTAAGCCCTCGCTCTCCTACAAGCGTATTCTTTCCGTTTTGGAAAATTTCCAAATCTTTATCCAGAGAAGCCAAAGGAATTACATTGTTTAGATCATTTTCCAAATTATAAATATCGTTTCTGCCAAATTTAATATTGTTAGCTATTGTATCAGAAAACAAATAGCTGTCTTGCGGGCTTACGGCAAAAAGTGATCTCAGAATATCGAGTTTCCAATCGCGTACATCCAGACCAAAAACAGACACTGACCTTTGCGGAGGATCGAGCATTCGCGTAAAGGTTTTTATCAACGTAGATTTCCCCGAGCCGGTTTTTCCCATTACACCTAACCATTCACCACGCTTAATATGTAAATCGATCCCCTCTAAAATTTTATCTTCACCGTTATATGAAAATTCAAGATTAGATAATTCAATGGCGGGGATAGCCAGCTGTTCATTGATATTTGCCGATTCCTCATTGCTTTTTGATAATTGTTCACTATCTTTTATCGAAGGCTCGGTATTCAGTATCTCATTTATCCTTCCAAGGCAAACAGCTCCCCGTTGTATCATGTTTACCATAAAACCGGCACCCATAAGCGGCCAGATCAGCATACTAAGATAGCGGAACATGGCAACAAGGCTGCCGGGAGTCATATCACCATTAATTACCCTTATTCCTCCAATCGCAAGCATGATCAAAATAGTCAGGCCGGAAAGAAAACTGACAAAAGGAAAGAAAAAACCAAAAAGGCGGACAAGTTCAATGTTTGCTTTGCGGTATTCATCGTTTGAAGACGCAAACTTTTTTATAAACCACCATTCTTTTACAAATGATTTTATGACATTGGTTCCCGAAAAAGTTTCCTGAGCATTGTCACTGAACTTTGAATAAGCTTCGTGAGCGGCACGAAATTTTCTACCTGCCATACTGCCAAAAACTAAAATCAGTATAGTGATGATCGGAAGAGGTATAATCGAATAAGCGGCGGAAGATGCGTCCTGGATAAAAATAATAATCAGAATCGCAGTTGACATAAAAACAAAATCAAAAAAAGCGACAAGCCCCATACCAATAGACATTCTGATAGCATGAAGATCGTTTATCGAACGTGCCATTAAATCGCCAATTTTGTTTTTCTGGTAAAAATCCCATGACAATTTTTGCATATGATCAAAAAGCTTTTCGCGTAACTGCGCCTCTATCCGCCTTGATGATCCGTGAATAAAATAACGCCAAAAAAATCTGCCGACAGCTACAAAGGCAGCAGTCCCGATCATAATAATACAAAGAAAAACAATTTGTCTCCATTGGAATTCTCCGAAACTGATTAAATCTACAGCAATACGGATAAATTGAGGAATGGCAATTTGAGCGGCATCAACAATAACAAGACATATAATACCTAAAATGTAGCGCTTCCGATATTGATAAAAATACGGAAAAAGAGATTTATATTCCTTTAGGATTTTCATATTTTCTTTTTGAGTTCTTCTTGTTTCTTTAAATCAGTCTCGAGCTTTGTTGACCAGATATTCAGCTTCTTTTTAATTTCAACAGCTTCGTCTTTCTCGGAAAATGTTACGTGCAAACGTCTTAAAGCAGATAAAAACAAAATCCCCTTTTTAAAATCACTCATTTGCTGAGTAGAAAGCTCATATTTATCACGGTAACGGCTTGCCGCCCGAGCCAACAAGTCTTTAATAAATCTAAGATGATAAACAGTTGATTCATAATATAAAGAATCTGGATGTGCATTAACAACAGCGCTTTTTAAATCCATGATATTTTTTGCTATGGCGGCAAAACGTCCTTCAAGTTCGACGAATGTCCACCTCCATTTTGAATTATCTCCGTACGTTAATTGCAATAAATCGATGGTGAATCCCATTTTTCGTATCAAATTATAACGGCGGTTCTGGTCGTAATTTTGTATAACGGCTATTTTATCATCATATTCAGAAAAAGCAATATCTATATCATTTCCTACTACTTCTTCCAGATAAATTACAGCTTTGTATATTGATTTTCTGGCATCGTTTAATGCTTCTTCATTTTTTATTTTTAAAACAGCCGCAGAAACGCCGCTGATCGCGATATGGGTGGAAGCTAAATTAAGCATCATATCTACAAGAACAAGTTTTTTTATGGCGGCATCAGGGGGATCTTGTTTTATTATTTCTAAAAGCTCTTTTTCGTCTTTTAAAAGCGTTTTTATTGCTGCGTTAAAAGCTTTGGATTTTTCATGATACATATGCCGATCATTGTCAGATACTTTGGCCATTAACAGCTCCGTCTACCGTATTTGGTTATTAGTTCATCAGCGTGGGCAAGCGCAGCCTCACCAGCGTCACCCGCAAGCATTCTGGCAATTTCTATCCTGCGGTCTTTTGCGCTCAGAGGCCCGATACCTGTAAAAGTCCTGCCGCCTTCTGTTCTTTTTTCCACCTTAAAATGATTATCGGCTCTTACTGCGATACTGGCAAGATGTGTTACACAAAAAATTTGCTTTAATTTGCCGATTTTTATCAAATACTCCCCAACTTTAAGGGCAACTTCACCGCCAATACCTGCATCAATCTCATCAAAAACAAGGGTTTGAACACCGTCGGGCATTGTTTCCTCAGACGATTGATCCAACAGAGCTGTTTTAATAGCAAGCATTACTCTTGAAAGCTCGCCGCCTGAGGCAATTTTTGCCAAATCTTTAAGAGGCTCTCCCGTATTGGCTGAAATCAAAAACTCGATATCTTCCGAACCCCAAACTCCATAAGAAGCCGTTCCATTGTTTTCTTTAGGAATAATGTTAACCTGAAACTTGGCGTTCGGCATACCAAGATTTTTTAGAATTGCGGTTATTGACTGTTTGAGTTTTTCAGCTCCGCTCTCTCGTTTTTTCCTTAAAATTTGAGCATTAGCGACAATTGTTTTTTCCAATAGACTGATCTGCGATTTTAACTTTTCCCGATTTTCTTCCGCATTTGAGAGAGCTTCTATTTCTGCAGACGCATTTTCCTTATACGAAATAATTGAATCTTCATCACTTACACTTTGATTTTCACCCGCAATATTTTTGCCGCCATATTTCTTTTTTAATTTGTACAACAAAGCCAAGCGATCGTTTGTATCTTCCAATTTCTGAGGCTCAAACGACATTTCATCTTTGTATGCACGGATATCAGCCGCAATATCGTCGGCTTCGTAATAGAATGTTTCCAATCTTCTGTTGAGATCTCCCAACGCCGAATCAACTGCCGCCGCATTGTCAAGAGCGTTTTTCGCACGGCGAGCCTGACTTAATAATGACTGTTCGCCTTCAGAAAAACAGCCGGAAGCGGTTTTAATAAACGTAGCAAGTTTTTCAAAACTCGCCAGTTTTGTAGCTTCGTTTTCCAGCTCTCGAATTTCACCCGGTTTAATCGCCGCTTTTTCGATTTCATCAACAGCGTATCGCAAAAGCTCCAAGCGCTCATCTCTCTCTCGTTCATTTTTTAAAGAAGCTTCCATTGTTTTGCGTTTTTCTGTTAATTCCAAAAATAATTTGGCAAAATCTTTAACTTCGTTTTCAATATCCAAAAAACGATCAAGGTAACGCCGGTGGTTGTCTTTTTTTAAAAGGGATTCATGATTATGCTGTCCGTGAATGTCGAATAACAGCCCCATAAACTCGGATAAATCCTGCCTTGTAACAGGGATATTCTGAATATAAATTGATCCTCTGCCTGAAGTTTTAATCGTTCTTCGGACAATGACAGTAAAACAAGAGCTTTCATCATCTTCGAATTCAATATCACGGTTTTTAAGCCATTCAGATACATCGATATTGTTTTTACGGACTGATAAAGTTGCCGACACGCTGGCTTCTTCGCAGCCTGAGCGGATAACATCGGCCTCAGTTTTTCCTCCCATTAAAAAACTTAAAGAGCCAACAATAATAGATTTACCCGCGCCAGTTTCACCTGTTAAGACATTAAATCCTTGACGAAAAGAAAGCACAATTGAGTCGATCAAGGCATAATTTCTGATTACCATTTCTTCGAGCATAATAACCTCAATTTTGTGCGGACAAATATCCGTTTGTTATAACAAAAAATGAAACTCTGTTTCATTAAATTACTCTCCCGACCAAAATAGTTTATTTCGCAGCGCCGAATAATAAGCAAATTTCCCCGGATATACCAACTGCGCATTATGAGCCGACTGACTTATAATTATTTTATCATCGCTTTTCAGATCATATATATCCTGACCATCAATTGTAAGAAGAACTCCTGAAGTTAAACCTTGTTTATGTTGATTCTCCGCAACAGTCACTATAACTGTTTGTTTTGAAGTCAACACAAAAGGGCGGTTTGAGAGAGTGAAGGGGCAGATTGGATTGATAACAACAGCTTCCATTTCGGGATCAAGTATCGGCCCTCCCGCCGCCATTGAGTAAGCGGTTGAGCCTGTAGGAGTTGAAACAATAAGCCCGTCACAGCGATAAGCTCCCAAAGCAACTCCTAAGTCCTGTATATTATTAATTGTTAGTTGCTGATCGTTCATTGAATTTATATGCACATTAAGTTTAATAAGTTTTGCTATTCCTGTGTAGGAAATAACAGCATCATTGAGGCAAAAATTTTCCATGATAAATTCCGAATCACGCAAAACAGAAACATTAAACATACATCTTTGTGACGGATGTATTTTTTCATTCTTCCATTTAAGAAAAACGTCAAACCAATCATCCATGTTTACTTCAGCAAGAAACCCCAGCGAACCGAGGTTGATTGGAAGAATTGGAACTCCAAGGTGAGCAAGACAGCGGGCGGCAAAAAGTACAGTGCCGTCTCCGCCCAGAGTAAAACAAATATCCCAATATCCATGAGGAGAAAAGTCTGGTTTTCCTTCAAATGAAAAAATTGTAATTTTTATATCTAATTCTTCTAACTGTGCCTTAATTTTTTCAGCGAAAGACGCAGCATTTTTTTTCTGGAGATTAACAAACAAAACCGCTGTTGAACAGTGCATGGTTTCACTCATAATTATTCCTTAAGGAAGCGTCATTATAAGCCGTGAGATACGTTCTATATCCTTAGAACGCAATCGAGGGTACAGGGGGAAAAGAACAGTGCGTAAAACAAGAGAGCTGCTAACAGGGCAATTTTCCAGAAAACCGGCACCTGAGGAAGCGCCGGCAATAGTGTTTGCAAAAGCGTTTTCTAAAATAATATCTTTTTTTTTGGCGTAGGCGATCACATCTTTAAGCCCTGTTTCCAAAACAAGAGAAAATGAGTAATTACAATAATCATCGTCGCTTTTTGGGAAAAAACGCTTGTGCCTTGTACGCAGGCTCGCCTGTGTAAATACTTCCGCAATATCACGCCTTCTTTGTATGTTATTTTGAATTTCTTTAAATTGAACAACTGCCAACGCCGAATTAATATCTGTAAGGCAATATTCATCCGCAATACCCGCAAGATTACGCAAAATAGAAGCGTCTTTTTTGTTCATTGCAAAAAGCATGGCTCCGCCGCCTGAGGTTAACATATCCCGTTCTTCCAATCCTAAAATATAAAATTGAGAGTGGGGAGTTCGCAAACCTGCTTCTCCAAGTACGGCTTCTTTTTTGTTTTTTTCTTTTGTTTCAACCTGCCCATCTTGTTTGGCAGATTTTTGCCGGCTTCCAAAACTTTGAGATATATCTTCGATTATGGGAATTCCAAGTTCAGCTATCGAGGCGATATCAGGAACATAACCAAGAGTATGATGAAGAATGATCGCAGTAACATCCAAGTCGGGTGATTTTTTTGCTATCGTGTTTTCGATTAACTCACTTGTTATGCATGGAAAATCATAGGTTACATCACAATACAACGGCGTTATGTTCAAATCCTGTAAAACCTGCAAGTAGTAACGTGGAGACAGAGCAGAAATCACTGCCGCTTGCTTTCTCGCTTTAGGAACTGTTTGCGGATCAATAGTTTGCTCGCAGACGGCTTGTCCTTGTTTTTCAGAAAGAGTTTTTATGGCAAAGTGCAAGGCAAAAGCCGGGCTCCTTAAAGCAATGGCATATTCGTATTGCAAATGTTCTTTTGCCGTTTGAATTAAAAGCCTGTTGCGATCTCCCGGACCGATTTTTTCTTCGACCATCGTCGTCAAAACGGCATCCATTTCTTTTCGCCTGATTGTGGGAGAATAAATTTCGATTTTCATTTTACCTACGCCTTGCGATTATCGTTGCAACGATTATGTTCGCCCGCTATCTGCGGAGTTCAGCTATTTTTTGCAGTTCTCTTGGATTAAAAAGATCCCTGATATCAAGAAGGATCAGATATTCTTCACCCTGACGAACCACACCCTGGATATATTCAGCACCAATACCGGAAAACATTTGCGGCGGAGGTTGAACATCTTCCTGTTGAATTGCAACAACACGCGAAATTCTGTCAATGATGACACCAAGTTTCATGCCGTCAATATCAAGAATAACAAAACCGCCCAGCAATTCGTCTTCTTCAGATTTAACAAGTTTTCTTATATGAAACCTTTTATGCAAATTTATAATAGGAATAATTTCACTTCGAAGGTTAAATATCCCTTCCACATAAACAGGTGCATTAGGGATCGTCCGAATTTCTTGCACACGGACAATTTCCTTTACGTCCATTATGTTTACACCATACAGTTCTTCCCCAAGTTGAAAAGTAACTAATTGTCTAGAATCTGTCTTGCCTGCATCCGAGCGTATTGCCATTGGATTCCCCCTTACTCTAAAGTAACACTATTTTTTAATAAGTTCAAGTATTAAATGCGAAATTGCTTTAAATCTATGTTCAGCATCACTCTCTGACCCATATTTGACCAAAACCCAAAGCGCCTAATCTTACAGAAGCCGAGTATACATCCGCAGCAGGAATATCTGTAACTAAAACACGAAAAACTGCCCCTGAAGCATCAATATCGACATTAAATCCTGAAGCTCTGATATAATTCGCCGCTCTAACCGCAGAATCTATTACTGAATAAGCGCCTACTTGCAACCGATAAACCCTGTTGGAAAAGCGATCCGGCAAACCCGGAATAATTTGAATCGCCTCAGGTCTTACTGGCGGCTGCAGAGTTAAACCCTGTTCAGGATGAAAAGACGGAGCTTGACTTGCCGCAATTCTTAAATCCGGAACTAAAGTATTAATATTTGTAACAAGAGGATTTTCATTTTCAACAGGTTGAACCGTAGGCTGCGGCGGCGGCTGTCGAGGTGCAGGCTGATTAGGAATCGGTTGAGGCACAGCCGGTCGAGCCGTGGCAGGCTGGTGCGGAGCTGCCGGTTGTCTCTGAGCATTAAGAGCCTCTCTGGCTTCACGAGCTTCCCTAACTTCACGTGCTTCTCTGACTTGCGCCTCTCTGGCTTCGCGCGCTTCTCTGGCTTCACGCACTTCACGGGCTTCCCTAGCATCTCGCATATCACGTGCGTCACGCGCATCTCTGGCATCCAAAGTCATAGCCATCAGCCATGCCAAAAATTCTGGAGATTCATTTCCTCTTGCCAATTGATCAGCAAATTCAATTGATGTTCGGTCGATTTCTGTTATATTTTCAAGCGGTTGATTCTCTTGTACCACCACTTGTGCAACTTGTGGTCTTGGTTCTGCTACGGGGATTGGATCACTAAGCGGCTGTTGTTCTGCAACCGGCGGCTCGTCTACAGGCGGCACAAATACGGGCGGCGGAACTATATC
>WQWD01000061.1 GCA_009785545.1 Treponema sp.
TGTTTCGATGGCATCTACGTTTTCTGTGCCTGCGTAAAATCGGTGATAAGGGAAGCCTTCGGCGTATTTGTCGGTGAGCAGATTGCCCATTGCCAGTTGGACTGCCATGGAGCAGTAGTTTTCACTGGCGATAAGTTTTACCCGTGTCCGCTGGTACTCCAATTCTTTTACGATTGATGAGGCAACTTCCGGGGCAGTTTTTGCGATTTCCGTTAATGCGCAAAGATAGGCTAAAAAATTTGTGTCGATTTTATCTGATGAAACTTCGGCAAGATACGCCGCAACAGGATTTGTGTTCATAATTGATTGTACCATTTAGCCGAAAAAACCTCAACACGCAAACAAGCACGCAAGCAAGCAGTTTTGTCGATTTTGTAAGGTTGTTTTCTAAAATATTTTGTTGTAAAATAACCCTATGAAAAAATGGAAAAATGCCCTGTTGGGTTTGGCTGCTGCGGTAGTGTTTTCGGTTTTGTATTTAGTTGGCGCTTTAACAGCATTAGAATATCGGCTGTATGATTTCTTTCTACGTTTTAGACCCGAGCGGGAGCTTCTGGCGGATGTCGTTTTTCTCAACGTTGATGATCCGGCGATTGCGT
This sequence comes from Treponema sp., assembly GCA_009785545.1. Lineage (GTDB taxonomy): Bacteria > Spirochaetota > Spirochaetia > Treponematales > Breznakiellaceae > WQXQ01. Next base: position 600 of record WQWD01000061.1, read on the forward strand.
ACTACGGAATTTTTCCATGGCCTCGTTCCATTTATGGGGATGGTTTATTGCGCCTTAAAGAATTTGGAGCACGGGCGGTAATCTTGGATATTGAGTTTGTTGACAGCGGCCATCAGGGTGTGGATATTCATTATCTGAACTTTGGGCTCGAAAGAGATTTTGTTCAAAGTCTTTCCGAGATACAGTCGGCGGCGCAGGAACTTATTTCTGCCATACAAACCGGACAAATCCCGCAAAATGATATTAGTTATTTCGCAGGTTCACTTTTTTCTTTTATTTCCGAAGAACATTTAGCGCTCTACGGCAGGGTGCGGAATGTTGCACGTGACAACGATTTATATTTCGCTCAGGCTATCGCACTTTCGGGTAACGTTTGGGCTACTCTTAGATTGACTGACTCTCTTCTTGCGGAGGAGCAAGCCGAGCGCCGTTCAATTGGAGAAGAACTTTTTTCGCTGGATGTTAATGCTGATGACAATGCCGCTTTTTACGAGGATTTTATCGATGTTGTTGTCACATTACCTGTTATCGCAAACGCTGCCAGAGGTGCGGGTTACACAAATGCTGTTGTTGACAGCGATGGTGTTAGAAGGCGAGTCTACCTTGTTCGCAATATTCATGATCATTGGTATCCCCAGCTTGCGTTTGCGCCTTTATTGGACTTTCTTGGCAGCCCGGATATTCGCCTTGAAAGAGGGCGGCTGACTTTAGAACAAGCTCAAATGCCTGACGGAATAAGAGATGTCGTAATTCCTTTGGACAATTACGGCAGATTAATGCTTGACTGGCCAAGAGCGGATTATCTTGATAAATTTACTCACGTTTCCTTTGCGGTTTTTGCCTTGCTGGATGACATTGAAGTTTATCTGGATTTTTTCTCCCGTGCCCTTGTGTCAACAGATTGGATGTTTTTTGCGCAATTTGAGCCGTCGCTGAGAGTTGTTCCCGGTTTGTTAATCGAAATTGGAGAGCTTTTTGATGCAGCTCGTGACGCAAGAAATTTTGCGCTGGAAAATACCTGCGGCGATTCTTTTAATGAATACCTGCAATTCAGGAATATCGCTCTGGAACTGTTAGGTGATATATTTGCGATGGATGTTGAAACAGTGCTGCAGGAATTAACAGTGTCGTTAGCCGAAGAATTTCCTGACATGGCTGATTTAATTGAAGATGAAGCTGAATATATGTTATCCCTATTTGCACGTATTTATGCTGATTTAACTTATTATATTGAAGTTGCTGAGGAGCATAGATTAATATTTGATGACAGGTTTGTTATTATCGGCCGTGTTGATACAGGAACAACCGATTTTGGAGTAAACCCTTTTCATGGAAACTACATTAATGTCGGCACTCACGGCGTTGTGTTGGATACAATCCTTTCCGAAAGTTTTATCATACCGTTAGGAGCAGGGTGGAGCATTTTATTGATTTTCCTTTTTGTTCCGCTTTTTTTCTTTATTAGTACCGGTTTTCATCCTGTCGCACGTGCGTTTTCGGGATTTGGCGCTGTTTTTTTTATACTGATAGCCGCCATTGTTTTATTCCGTTTTACCGGGATCTTTCTTGGTCCTATCGGAGTAATTATGGCAATGATAATTACTGTTGTTGTCCGAGAGATCGTTTTGTATGCGGTATCTGAAAAAGAAAAACGCTTTATCCGTAACGCTTTTTCTACTTATGTAAGCAGCGACATCGTAAAAGAAATAATAGCCGATCCTTCCCGCCTGCAATTGGGCGGAACAAAACGTTATATGACAGCGGTTTTCACGGATATTAAAGGGTTTGCCAATATTTCCGAAAAGCTCGGTGATCCTGTAAAATTGGTAAGTCTTTTGAATAAATATCTCAGTGCCATGAGCAATGCGGTTCTTGAAGAAAAAGGCACAATCGACAAATACATAGGTGATGCGATTGTAGCGTTTTTTGGCGCACCGCTTGATTTGCCTGATCATGCGTTACGTGCTTGTATCTCTGCGGTAAAAATGAAAAACATTGAAGAAGAAATGAACAGGGAAATACTGGAGCAAAATCTTTCGCCGATACCGCTGCATACACGCATTGGTATCAACACAGGTTTTATGGTTGCGGGTAACATGGGTACTGACAATAAGATGAATTACACAATCATGGGCAACGCTGTCAACTTGACGGCACGTCTTGAAGGAATAAACAAACAGTACGGAACATCCATACTTGCAACGGAAGATACTATTCGTGAAACAGGCAGCTCTCTGCTTTACAGAAAATTTGATCGTGTCCGTGTTGTCGGTATCAATGAAGCTGTGCGGATTTGTGAACTTATTGACATGGCGGATACCGCCTCAGAGCAAGACAAAAAGCTTGTGGCAACATTTCATGAAGCGCTTGCCTGTTTTGAGAAACGTGAATGGAAAAAAGCAGTCGAAGGTTTTAATGAAGCACTTGTGATTAAACCTGAGGATACGCTGTCAAAAATATACATTGACAGGTTAAAACAATTTTCGATAGCTTTGCCCGATGATTCCTGGGACGGTGTTTATAATTTGACAGATAAGTAATTTTGTTACTTTGCAAAAAATCAAAATTCTTGTTATGAGCATAAAAAATGAAGCCGCTGTATTGTTCGGCAGTTGATTTTTCGCTTTAATTCCTGTTACTATGCAAGAATGGAACTTGAAAAAATCCCTGTAGGCATTTTAGGTGCAACAGGCATGGTTGGTCAGCAATATATTTCTCTTTTAAATAATCACCCGTGGTTTGAAGTGCGTTATGCGGCTGCTTCGCCTCGCAGTGCCGGAAAAAAATATAGTGAGGCTGTTTACGGACGTTGGCACATTGCAAGTAATGCACTTGCCGCAAATTACGCTGATCATGTTGGAAACATCGTTGTAGAAGATGCCAATGATGTCAGCCGTGCCGCCGCCGCTTTCAAAAAAGGCAACTGCTCTTTTGTGTTTTCGGCGCTTGAAATGAGCAAGGACGAAACAAGCGCCCTTGAGGAAGAATATGCGGCGGCAGGTATCCCCGTTATTTCCAATGCTTCGGCTCACCGTTGGACAAGCGATGTCCCTGTTTTGATTGCCGAGATCAACCCCGATCATGCTGACATTATTCCGATACAGAAAAAAAAACACGGCTGGGAGCGAGGTTTTATCACTGTTAAACCAAACTGTTCTATTCAAAGTTATATGAAACCGCTTCATGCCCTCGCTGCGGCAGGTTATCCGGCTCGGAGGCTTATCGTGAATACGATGCAGGCAGTTTCCGGGGCAGGTTACCCCGGTGTTTCAAGTTTAGACATGATTGATAATATCGTTCCATATATCGGCGGAGAGGAAGAGAAATCGGAAAATGAACCGCTGAAGATCTTTGGTTCGATAGAAAGCGGTGTGTTTAAAAACGCCGAACTGCCGCAAATTTCCGCTCACTGTAACAGAGTGCCGGTTGTTGACGGTCACACAGCTTGTATCAGTTTGGAGTTTGACGGCAAAAAGCCGTCGTTAGGTGAAATCAAGGCGATTTGGGCTGCCTACAAGGGGCTGCCGCAAGACGCAGATTTCCCTTCAGCTCCCAAACAGCCGATTATCTACCGTGAAGAAAACGATCGCCCTCAACCCCGAAAAGATCGGGATGCCGATAAAGCGATGGCTGTTGTGATTGGGCGGCTTCGTCCCTGCAATGTATTTGACATCCGCTTTACGGCTCTTTCGCATAACACTGTTAGGGGCGCTGCCGGCGGAGGAATACTCAGCGCAGAACTTTTAAAATATAAGGGGTACTTATAGTCAATTAACTTTATTAATTGACTCTTTCCGAAAATAAAATTAAAGGACTATAAATTAAAATATGAATACGAAATACTTTCCGTTAGACAAAACAGAACTTGAAAAAATAACACAGCGTTATCCGACACCTTTTTATATCTATGATGAAAAGGCGATTATCGAAAATGTGCGCAGGATAAAAGCGGCGTTTTCGGTGTTTCCGTCTTACAAAAATCATTTTGCGGTGAAGGCTTTGCCCAATCCTTACATTTTGAAAATCCTTGCCGCCGAAGGTTTTGGCGCTGATTGTGCAAGTTATCCTGAATTATTGCTGGCGGAAGCTGCAGGGATGAAAGGCGAAGATATTATGTTCACTTCCAATGAAACTCCTGCAAGCGAATACAATTATGCGCAAAAGATAGGTGCTGTTATCAATCTTGACGATTTTTCTCATATCGAATTTCTTGAAAAAAAATGCGGATTGCCTGAATTGATTTCTTTGCGGTATAACCCCGGGCCGATCAAAGAGGGTAATGCGATTATAGGCAAGCCGGAAGAAGCCAAATACGGTTTTACCCGTGAACAGATTGTGCAGGCTTATGCGCTGCTCAAAAAAAAAGGCGAGGGAACCTCGCTGCCGAAACGTTTTGCATTGCACACAATGGTTGCTTCCAATGAATTGTCTGTTCCGTATCATATTGAAACTGCAAAAATGTTGTTTGAGCTTGCTGTCGAGATAAATGCAAAAACAGGAGTGCGGCTTGAATTTATCAATCTTGGCGGCGGTGTAGGAATTCCGTATAAACTCGATCAGGAAGCGGTGGATTACAATCTACTTGCCTGTGGTATCCAAAAAGTCTATAACGAAATTATCGAAGGATCGGGGCTTGCTCCCATCAGTATTCGTACAGAGTGGGGCAGAGTTGTAACTGGTCCTTACGGCTGGCTTGTTGCTCGTGCTGTCCACAAAAAAGAGATATACCGCAATTACATTGCGTTGGATGCCTGTATGGCGGATTTAATGCGCCCAGCTCTCTATGGAGCGTATCATCACATAACGATCCCGGGCAAGGAAAACGCCCCGTTAGACGAAACATACGATGTTGTTGGCAGTTTGTGTGAAAACAATGACAAGTTTGCAATCCAACGCAAACTGCCAAAGGTTGTCACTTCCGCAGAAGCCGGAAATGACGGAGACTTTGCCGTTATCCACGATGCAGGCGCTCACGGCAGAGCGATGGGTTTCAATTACAACGGAAAGCTTCGCTGCGGTGAACTGCTTCTGCGAACAGACGGATCAATCGTGCAAATACGCCGCCCCGAAACACCAGAGGATTACTTTGCTACGTTGGATCTTTCCAGCTTGAAAGGTTTTGAATCTTTAGCTTGATTCGTGCGGAGGGGTTGTTGATTCTTTCTCTGCAATTATTTTATATTATTATTAAAGGAATATAGTATGATAACAAGAAACCCGCACCTTGCTAATCTAAAAGCAGGTTACCTTTTCCCGGAAATAGCTAAACGCCGCCGTGAATTCGCTGCTGCGCACCCCAATGCGAAAGTCATCAGTTTGGGTATCGGCAACACAACTGAGCCGATTCTGCCTCACATCAATGCAGGGCTTGTAGAAGGCGCAAAAAAACTTGGGACAAAAGAGGGCTACTCCGGCTATCAAGATGAAGGTTTACCTGAGCTTCGTGAAAAAATCTCAAAGGTTTTTTACAAAGGCAAGTTTTCGATAGACGAAATTTTTATCTCAGATGGAGCGAAGTGCGACATCGGCAGATTGCAGACGCTCTTTGGGACGGGAGTAAAAGTTGCTGTGCAGGATCCTTCGTACCCTGTGTATGTTGACGGCTCGGTGCTGGCGGGTGCTGCTGGCGGTTGGGAAGAAACTGGTTATGCTGGAATTACCTATCTTCCTTGTACTGCGGAAAACAATTTTTTCCCCAATCTTGATTTAATTCAGCCGAACAGTCTTATTTATTTTTGTTCACCTAACAATCCGACAGGTGCAGTTTCGGATCATGCGCAATTGTCCGCATTGGTAGAGACTGCAATCAACAAGTCTTGTATCATCATTTTTGATGCGGCATACAGTGAATTTATTCGTGATCCATCGCTGCCCAAAACCATTTACGAAATTGACAAAGCGGAACTTTGCGCTATCGAAGTAAACTCATTTTCCAAGCCGTTGGGATTTACTGGAGTGCGGCTTGGCTGGTCTGTTGTTCCAAAGGTTTTAAAATATAAAAGCGGAGAGAGCGTTCATGCAGATTGGAATCGTGTCATGGGAACGATATTTAACGGAGCTTCAAACATTGCTCAATACGGCGGACTTGCGGCGTTAGACGACGAAGGATTAAAAGAAATGCGTGCGCTTACGGATTTTTATCTTGGTAACGCAAAACTTATCAGAGACGCACTCCAAAAACTTGGAATAAACTGTATAGGCGGCGATAATTCCCCTTACATCTGGGCGCATTTCCCCGGAAGAGACAGTTGGGAAGTGTTTGCGGAAATCCTGGAAAAGCACCAAATTGTTACTACGCCAGGAGCTGGTTTTGGACCTGCTGGTCAAGGGTTTGTGCGTTTTTCCGCATTCGGGCATAGAGCGGATGTTGAAGAAGCGTGCAATCGGCTTCAAGCTATCGTGACACAGTAATTTTCCCTTTCCAAGGGAAATATTTTAACCTTTTCAACTTCCCGCTCTTAATCAGGGTATTAATCACTATTGAGACTTCGTCATGTGACCATCGAATTGTTTTGTTTTCCGCCAAAACCGCTGCGGCTTGTAGTTGCGTATAACATCGTTTGTTGCGGCGGAAAAAATCTATGATGGAAGCTTCTTCCCGTAAATTGCTACTGGCGTTTTGTTCGCAAACATCGCAGCAGAATTCTTCAGGTACTTCGCCGCCGGAGTCGTAGTTCAATAATGCAAGCAGGGAATGTCTGCGGCAGTGTTCGATGTCCCGAGCGTAATTCAATAACGAAGAAAGCCGCTGTTTTTCGTAATCAGTTTTTGCACGTAACATGGCAGATTCGTCATCGGGGCCCCATAAAAGGATTGCTTTTGACTGCTCTCCGTCTCGTCCGGCTCGTCCTGATTCCTGCAGATACGCTTCTACAGACGGGGGGCAATCACGGTGTATGACAGTGCGTACATCGGATTTATCAACGCCCATTCCGAATGCGCAGGTTGAACAGAGAACGGCTTCTTTGTTTTTTAACAGCCATTTTTCAGTTTCCGCTTTCTCCTCTCTGCTTAAACCTGCGTGATAAAAACGTATTTCGCTGTGCCACGCATGCCCCATTTCGGCAAGTTCGTTTATGAGGTATCTTGCCAATTTTTCGGTTCCGGGTCGGGATGAACAAAAAACAATCGCAGGACGTTTGTTCTCTATTAAAATATCCCGTACTGCCAAATTTCGATTAACGCACCCCTTTGCCGAATAACTGATATTTGGTCTGTCGGGGTTTCCCATAATCAGGCAGGCATCGGAATCGTTAAAAATATAGAGCTTGATTTTTTCCAATACAGGAGCGCTTGCTGTCGCTGTAAATGCGGTAACCAGCGGCAAACCCTGTTTGCGCCCGCTAAGACCCTCAATGATAGTGCCGATTTCAAGATAACTTGGGCGGAAACTTTCTCCCCATTCACTGACACAATGTGCTTCGTCAATTACAACATGAACTACATTGATGTTTTTAAGCCGCTCTTTCACTTGCGGGGTGAGCAGAACTTCGGGGTTTGCAATAATAAAGCTGCTTTCGCCGCTTTCCAGTTTCCGCCAAATCTCATCCCGCTCTTCCTTGTCCTGCCCTCCCTTGATTGTCACAGGAGAAAAACCACGTTCGTGCAAACGCCTTTGCTGATCCGACATCAGCGACAAAATGGGATAGATGACAAGCGTAATCCCTTCCATCAACATAGCCGGCAACTGAAAACAAAGAGACTTTCCGGCTCCAGTTGGTAAAATTACAATTTGCCTTCCGGCTGATCCTATGTCAGATAACGCATTAGAATTGTTCGGAAACTCCAGTTTCTGAACAACTTCATCTTGCCAAAAATTTTCCGTAATTGCTTCTTGCCGCTTGAATGAAAGACCTGCTGCCTGTGCTGCCTCAAGCATATTGGTCATCACCAGCCGCTGATACGGAAACAGATAAGAAAGCCCAAAAAGGTTTTTTACAGCTTCGCTCAGCGGATCTTGGATTTCTTGTTGTTCATTTGGGTTAGAGTCCATATCCAATTTAGAGTGTATCATATTGTACGCACAACGTCACCGCACGCCTCTGTTGATAATAACAAAAAAATTTTAATACTAGAGTTGTTCGGAAACTTCAGTTTCTGAACACACAGGCTGTCAAGCTGTCGTCAATCTTAAACGTTAGATGAAGTAATTTTTGCGTTGATTATTTTTCTAGTTAATTCCTAAAACTAATTTCATTCCTATTTCAACTTCTTCCATCGTTTCTTTTGTAATTTTTGAATATTTTTCTTTTAACCTGCTTCTATCAATTGCATATAATTGAGCAACAATTATTACAGAATCGTCTTTTAATTTTGATTCTTTTTTCTTAATTAATACATTACCAGGTGCTTCCAATAATCGTAAATTTGTAGTCAAAGGTAATACTATAATTGTCTTTATCCTGCTTTCATTAAATCCATCATCCTGTACAATTAGTACTGGTCGAGTATAACCAATTTCACTTCCGTAAGGAATACCAAACTCACCCAACCATATTTCACCACGTATCATTTTTTGTTAATTCCCTTATTGACTCAAGCCCTGCTTCAGAAATAGGTTCAAATTCCTTATAATAATCATCATTATATACTTCATTTAATTTTTGGGTTATATATTTGCGATTATTTTTTTTAATGTATTCAATTAATGCATTACAATATAATGCACTGCGAGTAATCCCCATATTTTGGGCTGTTTCTTCAGCTTCCAGATATATTCTATCCGGTAAAGATATTGCGGTTTTCATATATATAGTATAACAAAAGTATAAAATATTAGCAATAGCATTTTTGCGCTAATCGTGTGTTAGCGGTTTTTATCAATTTTCAAAATGGCAGCTCTGGTTGACAATAACAAATTTTTTTTTAATAATATGATACACAAGAATCTTTTAACATAGAAAAAGAGGTGATATTATGACAATTAAAAAGTTATCATGGCTGGTGTTGGTTTTTGCGGCATTGGTATTTACAAATTGCGATTCGTTTGGCGAGGACATTGAAACAATTAGGCAAAGAGCAAAAGATAACGCCGGCCCACCGCGTATCACAATCACGTCGCACCCGGCAAGTGCACATGTAGCGGAAGGAAGTATCTCAGTCATTTTGAGTGTTACGGCAAGTGTTACACAGGGAGCAGTGTTAAGCTACCAATGGTTTAGCAATACAGAAGGCAGCAGTGTCGGTGGGACTCCCATAGAGGGAGCGACAAGTCCAAATTTTGAAATACCGACTACGCTTAGAAACGGACAATATTTTTTCTTTGTCGAAGTAAACGCAAGAGTAACAGCAAGACACAGAGCAGCCCCCGTTCGCTCCGCAGTGGGAGTAATATGGGTTTCCCCGCCGGGTTCTATTCTTATAACTACACATCCGCAGCCGCAGACAACTGTAATACAAGGAAACATAAGCGGCAGTTTGACAGTTGATGCAATTGCAAGCGGCAGGACTTCGTTTCAATGGTTTAGTAACACAGAAAA
>WQWD01000062.1 GCA_009785545.1 Treponema sp.
AGAATCCTTGCCAAGCAAAACACGATTCACGATTTCTAACTTAAATTCTAAACTATACTTTGACATAATTACGCACCCCTATAAATTAGATTTTTTGTCTAACTTTCGGGGTGCAGTGCAAGAATGAGAAAATTTTTCACAAATCCGCAAACTTTGGAGGAACTCAAACAGCAATATCGAGCGTTGGCAATGCAACATCATCCCGACAGGGGCGGTTGTGTCGAGGTTGTCGAATAATCCTATAAGTACCTTTCGACCACCTAAAACGACAAGTTTTAGTATAAAATAACTGTCCTTTACGGATAGTTATTTTTTGTTTACGCCTTGTTTTGCAAGAGCTTCGCGATTTTACTCTCAATTCCTCTATCCGACAACGCCGGTCAAGGAAGTGAGAATGCAAGCGCAATTTTCTATTTCTCATCAACTTATGCACCTATGCGGCTATAAAATTTAACGGATAAAATAGCTGTTGAATTGTATTTGTTATTTACTAAATTACAAATCATGTGCTATCTGAATTTCCAAAGCATGACTGCACTTTATTGTTATTTTTATTTCTTTGCATAAGTGTCGCACACATACAATATAAAATTTCACAAAATATATTGATTTTCAAAAAAAATGTGATATAATTTATTATGTTGAGTTAAAATGAAGGGTGGCGTGTCTTGTGGCTGTGAACACTAAATATATAAAAGATTTGATTATAGCATTAGGGTTTGTTCCTGAAAACGGCAAAAGTGATGTTTATATTAAATCATATCAATCATACTCTAATTACTCTATTAGAGTTGATTTTAACCATAAAATTATAAACTTTGGTAATAAAATAAAGAAAGGGAACAATACTACCAGTAACTTTTCAAAAGATGAAAACTTTGTTGTCTTAGAATGTGTTAACAGATTATTAGAAAAAGGTTATAAGCCTCAAAGTATACATCTTGAAAAAACATTTCCGGCAGGAAGAGGGGTAAGTAAAGGTTTAGATATATTGGTTTATGACGAAAATAAAAAGCCTTATTTAATGATTGAATGTAAAACTTGGGGAGCTGAACATGTCAAAGAACGAAATAAAATGCTCAAAAACGGCGGGCAATTATTTACATATTATGGCTTTGACACAAAGACAAAACATCTTTGCCTTTATTCTTCTACTATAATTCAGGGTGAAGTTAACTATAAAAGTGATATTATCCCAGTTCGAATAGAATGGGAGACTTTATCAAATATAAAAGAAAGACATAGTCATTGGAATAAAATGTTCAAAAAGAATGGAATATTTGAACTTGACTCTATTGCTTATGATATAGTACATAAAGCAATGACTTACGGAGACCTTAATGATCTTAAAGAAGAAGATGGCGGCAAAATATATAACCAAATTATGGAAATATTGCGGCATAATGTGGTATCAGATAAATCTAACGCTTTTAATAAAATCCTTAATTTATTTATTTGCAAAATTATAGATGAAAACAAAAATTCTGAAGATATTTTAAAATTTCAATGGTTAGAAGATGATACTGACGAAACGTTGCAAATGAAATTAAACGAACTTTATAAAACAGGAATGAAACGATTTTTTAATATTGATGTTACATACTCTTCGGAAAATGATATAGATAACGAATTTTATGCTTTAGATGAGGAATTAAAGCAAAATATAAAAGACAAGATTACAGCAGGGCTTAAAATAAGCCCCACTTTTGCATTCAAAGAAGTTTTAGACCAAAGATCTTTTGAAGCTAACTCTCAAATTGTAAAAGAAATTGTTTTGGAACTTCAGGAATATAAATTCAGATATAAGGAAAAACATCAGTTTTTAGGCGATTTTTTTGAACGATTATTAAATACTTCTATGAAACAAGAAAGTGGGCAGTTTTTTACTCCTGTTCCAATAACACGTTTCATTATATCTTCCCTGCCTATTAAAAAAATCGTGGAAGAAAAAATAAATGATGATGACAGCGATAACATATTACCTTTTGTTATTGATTACGCAGCCGGTAGCGGACATTTTTTGATTGAATATATGGGGCAGTTGCAAAAAATAATTGAAAATATAAATATGGATAAGGCAACACCTGAAATAAAGAAAAAATTAAGTGTTTGGAAAGTAATGAAATTTGATTGGGCACAAAAATATGTCTATGGTATAGATTTAGACGATAGACTGGTCAAAACCGCAAAAGTAAACGCATTTTTTAATGGTGATGGCGAACTTACTACCATTTGGGGAAACGGATTGGATAATTTTGAGAAATCAAAAAGCTATAGAGGAAAGCTAAATAAAATACAAAAGTCTGATAAAAAGAACAATGGTCAGTTTGATATTCTCATATCAAATCCACCGTTTTCTGTAGACTCATTTAAGGCTACATTGGAAGACGGCGAAGACTCTTTTGAACTTTATAATAGTTTAACTGACAGCTCCTCAGAAATAGAATGCTTGTTCGTTGAACGCATGAAACAATTGTTAAAAATTGGCGGCTGGGCAGCTGTTATACTTCCTATTTCAATATTATCTAATAGCGGAATACATTCACGAGCAAGAGAGATAATTTTTAAGTATTTTGAGGTTAAGGCAATTGTTGAATTAGGATCAGGCACATTTATGGCAACAGGCACAAATACAGCAATTTTTTTCTTGGAGCGACGGAACGATAGTCATTATAAAAAAATCAGATATGCTATTAATAAATTTTTTGACGATAAAAAAGACGTTTCTGTTGACTGTATTGAATACGCTTTCTCAAAGTATGTTGCTAATGTATATGATGGCTTATCTTTTGAAAATTATGTGTCATTTGTAAATGGTGTTCCCTGTGTCAAAATGCAAGAGCACGAATTATGGCTTGATTATGTTAAGGCATTTGGCAAAAATATATATTCGTCGATTATTCTCGACGAACAAAAGAAGATCAAAACATATTTAATTGAATATTTGAAAAATAGCAACGACACACATAAAATAAAACCCGCAGATATTATTAGCGTTAAAATAAAAGTGGATAGATTTTTTGTCGATTATAAAGAATTTTCAACTGAAGGTATAGAAAAAGCTATTTCCGAGTTTGTGAAAAATGAATATGGAAATATAGATTTTGATGATTATATATCTTTTTTATGTAATAACCCAAATGATAAAATTAAAACTCATCCCCTATATCTTAAATATATATCAAGATTATGTGAGAAATGTGTTGCTGCCGAAAAAGAAAAACTACTATATTTCTTATTGACATATCAACAGGAAATAGTCGTTGTTAAAACCGGGCAAAAACAAGACGGAAAGCAGTTTTTGGGATATGAATTTAAAGAACGCAGAGGACACGAAGGATTGCATTGGTTGCCTAATGGAACAAAACTATATAACGAAAATAAACTTTTAGACAAAACAAAGGTCAATAGTTATATTTACAACATCTTTAACAAAGAAAAGGTTGATGTTGACGAAAGCTTAGCTGAAAACGTTTCTTATGGTCGTATGAGTAGTTTTTTTGAATATGGAACCGCCAAATTTGATAAGAAAGTAAATTTGAATAAATATAAACAAGATAAAAACTTTAATTATCCTTATTTGACAGTAAGCGATTTTATTGCTGATATGAAACAAATAAATGGTTACGCTTTCAAAAGTGTCGATTTTAGAGCAGAGAGAACAAACGAATATTTTTTGCCTGTTTTAAAAATTGCAAACATTAAAGGTGGCCATGTAATTCTTGAAAATAGCGAGTATCATACATCTATTGGATACGAAAATTTTATAGCAAAACCACAAAGTATTGCGATTTCATTAACCGGCGGTGAAAGCGGAAATGGCGCTGTTGGTAAAATTGCGTGGTTAAATGAAAGCGCACTGGTAAATCAACGAGTTCTTGTAATTGAGGGCGATTTCATCAAAATTCAATATTTATATTTAATATTGAATACTGAAGACTTTTCAAAATATGTTTTGAATTGCGCAACAGGAAATGCACAGAAAAATGTTGCCGCAAAATCTATATTAGAATATCAAATACCCTTTCCTCATCTTGATATTCAAAAGAAAATTGTAGCAGAAATTGAAAACATTAATGAAAAGTGTAATTCAGCTCGTATGATAATAGACATATATCAAAATAAAATTGAAAATATTTTCAATAATATGGAATTAATTGGCGAACAAAGTGAGACGAAACAGCTTAAATTATTGGCAAAATTTAATCCTAGTAAAACTGAACTCAATGATTGTGGCGCTAATATATTGGTCTCGTTTGTTGAAATGGCATCTGTAAGTAATGAAGGCTATATTGAAAATAAAGTTGATAGAAAGCTATCAGATATTCGCAAAGGAAGTTACACTTTTTTCAAGGAAAATGATATTATAATTGCCAAAATAACTCCCTGTATGGAAAACGGAAAATGTGCAATAGCAACAGATTTGACGAACAAAATTGGAATGGGTTCGTCAGAATTTCATGTTATAAGATGCAATGATGAAATAAATAACAAATATCTTTTTGCTTATTTAAATAGACAAATTATAAGGGATGATGCTAAACAAAATATGACGGGAGCAAGCGGACATAGACGAGTTCCGATAGCTTTTTATGAGAATTTGTCAATCTTGCTTCCGGCTTTGAATAAACAAACAGAAATTGTTGCAGAAATTGAGAAATGTGAAATAGAAATTGCCAAAGCGAAATTAAAATTAGAAGAATTAGAACAGTCAAGAAAAGAAATTATAAATAAATATTTGCAGTAGATTTTTCAAAATAGATGTCAGTTATTCTTGGGCAACCTTGTAAAAATCATTTACGGCGCGACAGTCATATGATTATGTGCGAGGAAAAACTTTTCTGAAAGAACTTGTGCTATTTTATATAGCATAGTGAGGCTGCGCAAAAGGCACTTAACTTCGATGTTTGGTTAAGTTTGCACCTCAAACCAAAAGTTATGCACCCCAAAATGCACCTATTTCAAGGGTTTAAGATAGCCGTTAAATTATACTAAAACTTGTCATATTAGACAGTAGAGAGGTTCTTATAAGATTTCAGCATCTTATAAGAACATCTTTTTTATTATGCAGTTATTCCCTGTGGTGAATATGTAACATTCACGCCTTTTCGCGTGCTCATAGTGATGTTTATTGTCCATTGGGAAATTATAAATTTTCCTTGCTTTTTTGGCAAAAAGATTGTATAATTAAAAGATTGAAAAATAAGGATTGAGAACACATATATTTGTTCGAATTATGCGATGAAACCAAAAGGAGGTGGCGCTGTGTCGGATTTTTCATATTTGCTTCAATCATTAACGTTAAGTATCGACGAAACCAAAGATTATCGTTCAGAGAAAAACAGAATGTTTGAGGTCGTAGCTGAGTCAATGTCTGACTTTACGCCTCTTGATGTAGGCTCGACAAAAGCGCATCCCATACAGATATTAGATTTCTTTAGTGGCGCAGGCGGAACCTCCCTTGGTTTTGCAGCAATAAATAATGTTTTGCCTCTGTTTCATTTCTTAGGAGGGTGTGACATTAATTCGGTATCCGCATCATCTTATAGTAAAAATTTTGGCACGCCGCTTATTTGTGAGGATATTTTGAAAATCGCAGAAACTTCGGAGAGCATAAAAACATTTTTAGATAGCATTGGATTCGACGACGCTAAACCGACTATACTCGTCGGCTGTGCTCCATGTCAAGGATTTTCTTCGCATAGAAAAAAAAGCTGGAGCGATGATGACGATGAACGAAACAACTTAGTTATTGCCTTTTCTCGCATTGTTGCCGAAGTCGACCCCGATGTATTTATTATGGAAAATGTTCCGGAATTTTTATCTCAAAGATATTGGAAATATTTCAGTAAAGCACTTAAAATTTTTCGAAAAACAGGGTATAAAGTAAAACAAAATATATATAATTCCGCAGAATTTGGCGTGCCGCAAGAACGATTTCGCTCCATAATCATCGGGATGAAGAAAAATTTTTTGCTTCCAAAAGGATATCTCAATCCTAATGAATATAAAACTGTACGCGATGCAATTGCGGATTTAACTCCAATTGAAGCAGGTGGCTACGATTCTGCTGACAAACTTCATAAAGCGGTTTCTCACAAACAAAGTACGGTTGACGTAATAAAAAAAGTCCCACACGATGGTGGCAATTTGCCGGCAGGCGTGGGTCCTAAGTGTTTAGAAAAAGTGAATGGTTTTTCTGATGTTTATGGAAGGTTGAGTTGGGACAAACCGGCTATAACTATTACCCACTATGCCAGAAATCCTGCAAGTGGTCGTTTTACCCACCCTGTTCAAGATAGAGGCTTAACCGCGAGAGAAGCTGCAAGGCTGCAAAGTTTTCCTGATGGATTTCATTTCGATGGAAAATCTGATGACATTTATCGTCAAATAGGGGAAGCGGTTCCGCCTTTGCTTTCGTGCGGAATAGTCGTGGACTTAATAATCGAATATTTGTCGACAGAGCCTTCGGCCTCTCAGTTAAAAACAGAAACCGGCATAGTAGATTTGCCGGTAAGCAACTCTTATTCAAGTGTTATTGCGGGCATTAAAAACACGAGGAGGCGAGCTTAATATGCGCTTTACTTGCGTTGATAGCTTTTCAGGCGCAGGCGGTTTATCGTTGGGCTTCAGCGATGCAGGTTTGGACATCTTGATGAGTTTTGACATAGAAAAAAAATGCATCGAAACGCTTCAAAGCAATCCAAAATATGTTAAGCATCCTGCTATATGTGATGATATTAAAAATATGTTTGATGGACGATTACTTGATATAATCGGATTAAAGCAAGGAGAATTATTTTTGCTCGCCGGCGGTCCGCCTTGTCAAGGTTTTTCAGTTCAACGCATTGGAGAAGATTCTGATAATCGAAATGAGTTGGTTCTTTTATACGGGAAACTTATCGATGAAATTCGTCCGATGTTTTTTGTAATGGAAAATGTATCAGGCATTCAAGGCAAACGCGGAAAATTAATTCTTAATCAATTGATTGACATGATAGAATCTATAGGGTATAGTGTCCACAAAAAACTTGTTGATGCTTCTGATTTTGGCGTTCCTCAGCGTAGAAAGAGGATGATTTTGGTTGGAGAACGTTCAGATATCGGTTCATCGTATAAATTTCCTGAGCCGACAAGCGAGAAAAATACAGTTCGTGAAACCATTGCATTTTTGCCTCCTCCTCCTGAAGACGGGACGTCTCACCCTGATTATCCCATGCACAGGCGTGACCGCTTGTCGCCTAAAAATCTTCAGCGCATTCAGGCGGTGCAACAGGGTCAGGGAAGGGATTATTTGCCGGCAAACTTGTTGGCCGATTGCCACAAGATAGACAGTGCAGTGATAGGACATCGCAATGTCTATGGACGAATGGCATGGGACGATGTAGCTCCGACTATAACTGCTCGTTTTGACAGCTTTACACGAGGTTTATTCGGACACCCTGACCAGCCGAGGAGCATATCTCTGCTCGAAGGAGCTCTACTTCAAACTTTTCCGCCAGACTTCATTTTTAAGGGAACAAAGATTGAAATAGCTCGACAAATCGGGAATGCAGTGCCGCCCAAATTGGCAAAAGCAATCGGTGAAAGTATCATTGATTATTATAAAAAAACAAGGTGAACTTTATGTCATATCAAGCAATAATAACACGTTACTTAAATGCCTTACAAAGAGAATATAATAATTCATTAAGCGGCAATCAGCATACTGCTGAATTGTCTTTTCGTTCACCTTTGGATGTATTGTTTAAAGAACTTGCAGATGAATTAAGCAGAAGCACGGATATCACAGTGGTTCTTGAACCTCGAAACCAATCACGAATGGGGCGCCCTGATTGGCTTATTTATGACAGCTCTACTTTTGGTGTTTATGGGTACATAGAAGCCAAGGGTCTCGAAACAACCCCGTTTGATTTTAGACGGCATGAAGAACAATTTAATCGTTATTTATCATTGGGACATAAACTTTTAATCACGGACGGAATTGATTTTGCATATTCTTTTGATGAAGGCGTTCAACCACAAATGCTATCGTTGATAGATAAATCTCAAATGAATATAACCGACTGGTCTTGCCTTACGCCAAATCCTCAATTCGAGGTGTTAATGCGTAGCTTTTTTGCCTCGCCGGCACCACAATATTGTGATGAAGGGAAATTGGTAGAATTAGTTGCTTTACGAACACGGAACTTGTCAGATGAAATTTTGCGGTTTTCCGAGGTTCCTCTTGATGAGGCAATGAATGATGTAGAAAGAAGTGTAATTTTATTATTGAACGAATTGCGAGATTTAGTTTATAATCACAATGGTCGCAATTTGCAAAATGATAAAGTTTTCGCAGATTTCGCAGCACAAGTTATTATGTTTGCGTTGCTGTATGCTCACAGAGTTGAATGCACGGATGCGGATTTGCCGCCGGAAAAAGAAGCTAAAATAAGGAATTATTTATCAAAAGACATTGTGGACGGGCAGGCTTTGCGCCCGTTTTTTAAAATAATGCACTACATTAACGAGCATTTTGACGAAAACAGTTTTATACTTGCATGGACAAAAGAATGTACTCGTTTTTTATCTTTTGTTCATATAACAGAACAACAGCGCCAATATCCTGATTATCATAAATTATTCGAATTGTTTCTTTCCAAATTTGACAGCAAGTCGCGCTTTGATTATGGCGCATATTATACACCAATCGAGCTTGCGGACGGCATAGTTCGATTGGTAGAAACTATCGCTAATGAAAATTTCAACGGTGCAAGCATATTTGATGACGGGAATACATTGATTGACCCCTGTTGTGGCACAGGGTCTTTTTTAGAAAGTATTCGACGAAACGATGTTCAACAGGGCGCATTTAATTTGTGCGGAATTGAAATTTTGCCTGCACCATACATGTTAGCTAATTATCGCATGGCTGTTTTAAGTCATGAATTTGAAAATACAAATTCAAACACGGAATTATTGCTTGCTAACGCCTTAAGCAATTATGTGTTTGACGAAGAGGCAGCGAATGCAGATACGATAGAGGGGTTTGAAATTAATCGCATTCGAGAAGTGTCTTCGCGCCCGATAACTCTCGTTATTGGGAATCCGCCATCTTCTGACTCTTCTAAAACAAACACAGGTGTAGATTTTTCGAGAATATTAGACTTGATGGATGACTTTCGCCCTCCGGTAGAATGCCGTCGCGCAAGACAAAACACTCAGAAACAAACAAATAATCCGCATCTACAATTTTTACGGTGGGGTTGTGAAATGTTGGAAAATTCGGATAATCACTCGATTTTGTCATACATTGTGCCTTCAAGTTTTCTTGAAGCTGAATCGTATAAATTTGCTCGTAAATATATCGCTGAACATTTCTCGGCCGCATGGATAATAGCGATTGACGCCGACGCGAGAGCAGGCATTCGTTCAGATAGTATGTTTAAAACGCAGCAAGGTCGAGCGGTTCTTATTGCCATACGCAAACATGGCGAAACTTCGGCAATGAATCATTATAAATATTTTGATATATCGCATCTTTCTAAAACAGATAAAGAAAATTGGTTGACGCAAGATGCATTGAAAAATTTGGGTTCTTTTACTTCTTATAATATAGAGGATTCAAATTACGCATTATGTCCGTCTCTCCCATTTAACGAAGACCTTTATTCTTTGTATTGGCCCGTCAGCGGCGATTCGGAACCTAATGCTATATTTAAAAATCATTGTTCAGGAGTAAAGCTTGCGCCAACAAGCATTTTCACTCATGTCAAGGCATCTATGCTGAAACGTCGTAGCAAGGATATTATGCAACGCGGAGTGCGTGCCTCTGATGATTGGCTCGGATTACAAGATAAACCACCTGAAGAATCTAAAATTAAAGCATTTGCGAATGCTCTTAACGAGCTGAATAATCGTCAAACGATAGACGCAATGCTTAATGAAAATATTATTGATTATACATTCAGACCTTTTTTAACAACAAAGGTGCTTTTGTGGCAAGATTTACTGCATAAACTTAGTCGCACCGGCGGTGGTGGAACAAGGCGTCGTCCC
>WQWD01000063.1 GCA_009785545.1 Treponema sp.
AAAAAAAACACCCCCTCGCAAAATTTTCGCGTGCGGGGGGGAGAGGAAGAAAAAATTAATTTTTTGGGGGGGTTGTTTTTTTTTTTTATTTTTTTTTTTTTTTTTTTTATTATGAGGGGGGGGGGGGGGGGGGGGGTATTAATTTTTTTCGGGCAAACAGCCCCTTCTCTAATCATAGAAAGATTATACTATTACATTGTAATAATTGTCAACCCATAATTGCGCAATTTGTAACTTGCCATCATTGGTAAGCTTCCATACATAACTGTCACCCCACATACAATACGCCACCCCACACACAGGGGATACAACCACTGGCAGGCGGACTGCGAAAAGCACTGTCGGCGAAATACGGCTGTGTAGTCCTAGACAGCCACGTCAAAACGTGCGTAGATGAAAACCACAGCCGTTCCCGAGCCGACAGGGGTTTTTGCAGTCCCCCTGCCAATGATTGTCATCGCCCCCTTGCGTACGATGATTGTCTACTTATCGTCCCAATAACGCCGCATATTCACGTTCGTATCGCTGTAATTGCGGATGGTTTGGGGCGATGGCGAGAGCCTGCCTTAAATAGTGAACGGCACGGCGTTCTTGACGGCGGCGGTGGTATATCTGAAAAATGGCGATAAGGGCGTCAAGGTTTCTTGGGTCTTCAAACAGGCTTGCCCGTAAATCGCTGAGAGCCGCATTTTCATCAGTTTGTAAACGGCTGCGTAAAAAATAGAAACGGCTTAACATGGGGCCTCTGCCCGTTGCTCTAATCCGCTCTTCCAAAAGGCGGGAGGCTTCATCATTTCTGCCGTTATCTATTAGAGAGGAAATAAAAATTAAAACGTATTCGTTATTTGACGGATCTTGTGCATACAATTCACGGGCAAAAACAAGAGCTCTCGCATTGTTTCCAAGCGCACGTTCAATGTGGAAACCGTCAATTAAATCCTGAACAGTCCGCCGTACCGCAAGAATGTTGTTTAAAAAACCTAAAGCCTCCTGCCAGCTCTCACGGGTTACAGCATCCCTCAAGCTTAAGCTCATTACATTTATGGAAGAGCCGGAAAGCGTCCGCAAACGCTGCAAAAGTTCCCTGCCTTCGATATGATCGGCTGGGCGAGGCGATTCAAGAAGAAGCGTAACGGCGTAGATAAGCGCTTCTTCATCATTTGGATTTGTTTGTAAAATTGAACGAAGATAGTTAAGCGCCGCCTCACGGTTACGGTTGCCTTCAAATTGAAGTCTCGCTCTGAGAAAAAGATACTGCCTGTTATTCGGATTTATCGAGGATAAAGTATCAAGCGCAGGCCCTGCCTGAGGAAAGCTTTCCTGCTCTATCAAAATGAAAGCTCTCATAAAAATAAAATCCGCATTTCTTGGTTCCGAGATTAAAACTTCGTTGATGATGGGCAGAGCGGCTTGCAGGTTACGATTTTCAAAAAAACTGATAGCGAGCTCCTTTCGGATTTCCAAACTGTTTGGAAAGCGAACTGACAAATCAGAAAAAAGACCGGCCGCTGTCTGCGGATTGCCGGAAAGCCTTTGCGTGCGGGCAATCCCAATCAACGCCGGAAAAAACATTTCAGAAACGGCGTATGCCATATTGTGAAATCTTTCGGCTGCCTCAAAATTGTTTAAACGTTCATTTAATAAAGCCATGAAAAAAAACGGAAGTACGGAGGCAGGGTTTAGATTTGCGGCTATTTCAAGGTCTCTTGTAATAATCGGAACAAGAGCCATAGGGAAATCACGGTTACTTTGATTATTCTGACCCGCAAAAGTTACAGCTCTTAACTGATCCGTAACAGTAAAAAACGGCAAAATAAATTCAAAAAAATCAGTCGAGTCTTCGGGAGGATTAACATAAACGCCTCTAGCAGCTTCTCTGATAATTCTTGTGTAGTTAAAAGTAAGCGGAAGATCAATAACAGGAAGCGTCTCAGGAAAATCAGGATATACCAGACGGATAAGCATTGTATTGATACCGTTCATCATGCGGCCAAAATCAGTGCCGCCCAGATTCCTTGAATGTATCAAATCCAGAGCTTCTATCATTGATGATAAAATGCCGCTTTCTGTCAAATAGCGAATTTCTTCGGCAATGCTTCCAGAGGCAGGTTGCCCGGCAATCTGCCCAATCTGCCAGGGATCGTTAAAACCTGTATCGGCAGTACGATCAGGCGAAGAACCGCACGAAAAAAGCAAAAATATGGTAAAATATACGCAAAAAAGGCTTGTAAGGCTTATCCTGAAGCGGTATCCGCCTGAAAAACGCTTGTTTCTCTGGCAGACACTTTTCGGATATGTACATATTGTAAGAAAGTGTTTTAAAGCCATATTTATCCGTAACAAAAATATTTTTAAAAATTTGAAAAAATCTGATATACAAAATATTATCATAATGATAACATAATAAACAATGGCTAAAGACAAGAATTTTTTACTGTTTATTAAGATCACAGTACTATTATCGGTTTTTTTATTTGCGGTCTCCTGCGAAAATTTTTCGGCAAACAATTCAGGAATAAACCCACATCACATTACGGGCTCAAGGGAAAACAGGGAAAAGCTTGTTGAATTGTTTAACTTGTTAAAAATGGAACAACCCGGCAGTGAAGGCGAATTTACCGTCATCAGGGAAATAGCCGGAAATTTGGCAAGGCATAATGAATACGACAGGCTTATACATTTTTTGGGCGGAAGGACTTTAAACAATCCCGGCGATCCTTATAACAGTTTTTATTTTATGATGATCGCTTTTGCCCACATCCAACAAGGTTCAGAGCCTATAGCCGCATTGTATTTAGACTTAATCGTCAATAATTACCCTGATCTGATCATAAATGACGAATCGATTCATCTGATCAGCCTTCGTCATATTATTCATTTAAATGATAACCCGGAAAGACAAGTTTGGTATTGGGAAGAATTAATATCCCGATTCCCCGAACAAATCGATTTGGGTCAGGCGTATTTTATGCTCGGACAAGCCCGAGAGCGTGTCGGGGACTGGAACGGTGCAATCGCTGCTTACACAAACTTTTTGCCGCACTCAGAGGGAACGATAATAGCGGGGTTTCCGAATGCCGCTCAATATGCCAGACAGCAGGTTGATTTTAGCAGATCCGCCAGAGATTGGACTTTTGAAAATTTAAACGCTTTAAGAACCGCTGTTCAGTCCGCCATTAGCACAAACAATCCCAGAAGGCTGCAGGGTTACAAAGCCAGTGTTAATTTTTTCTACCGCTCATGGCAGGGAAATGAAATTGTAAACACCAGAATGCCAAGCCTTTTTCTCCCCCACTTTTGGAATAATCAAGTCAGGTTTGCGCCGGAGCTTGACCCATTGTCAAACCCTACAGAAGCGTTTTTAAGAACAACAGGCTGGTCGCAAGGGCTTCCCACTTGGTATTTTTATTTCCGCAGAATTCATTTTCCGCAAGATCCCTCGGTACACGGACGGTGGGAATGGGCAGGCATTTATTATGGAGAAAGATTCTAGTGCATAGGATAAGACAATTATGCCGTCGGCGCAAATGGTCTAATGTGTTGTTTGCATTTGGCGTTTTCTTGGTATTTGGGGCTGGTGTGTTGTCGGCGCAGGATGTTGGGCGGCCGCTAAGGCAAGTTCCGCCGCCAATAACGATTGATCCCAATTATGATGTCGATTTTACTCCCATCCAATTATTCGATTTCCAAGACGTTATTATTAATCATCGTGTTCCAAATCCTTTGTCGATAATTACGGAATTCGCTTTGAGCCAAACTATTACAAGGATGTATATCGATCAATATACGAGGCCTTGGGGAATCAGGTATTTGAATTCGCTTATCGAGAGGGCGAATATTTTCATGCCGTTTATTCGGGAAGAAGTTACACAGAGGCAGTTGCCGCCTGAGTTGATGTTTCTGCCGGTGATTGAATCGTCTTTTGTGATTACAGCGATAAGCCGGTCGGGAGCGATGGGGCTTTGGCAGTTTATGCTCAACAGTATCGAGCCGTTTGATATGGTAGTAACAAATTATATCGATGAAAGGCGTGATTTTGTCAAATCTACAAGGGGCGCTCTGCAAAAATTAACGAATAATCACGGGATATTGGGCTGCTGGCATCTTTCGCTGGCGGCTTACAATACAGGGCTTGGGAGAGTCAGGCGGACAATTCAAAGAACCGGGATTAATGATTACTGGATTTTGAGCAATAACAGAGAGCTGGCGATGGAAACAATTCATTTTGTACCCAAATTGATTGCCGTCTCATGGGTTCTTTCTCAGCCAAGAAGGTTTAATCTTGAAGTATGGCATGATAAATTTGAGTGGGTCGAAATTCCTTTGCGGCGGCAAATTTCTATCGATATAATCGCCGAAGAAGCAGGGATCGACAGAGAGCTAATGCGCCGTTTAAACTCGCAATTTGTTCACGGAATTACACCGCCAAACAGAAACTTTAATTTGGTTGTTCCCGCAGCGTATCTTGAAAGTGTTAATGAGATTTTAGAGCGTGAAGACCTCAGGCTTCTCCGTTTCCATTACCACGTTGTCCGTCACGGCGATACTTTGTGGTCAATGTCAAGGCATTTTGGAACATCCGTGCAAATGCTGGAAGCGCACAATCCGGGCATAAACAGCCGCCATCTTCGAATCGGCGAAACTGTCATTATTCCGGCATTACATGAAGTTACTCCATATATACGGACTTCGGCTCCGCTTCCCAATTTTACAGGCACGCATCAAGTTCAAAGAGGTGAAACCTTCTGGTCTTTGGGCAGATTATACGGGGTAGACCCGCAGGTTTTAGCCGAAGCAAACCACATGACTTTAAATCAAACCCTCCGTGAAGGAAGAACCCTAAATGTGCCGATACTGGAGTATGAATAGGTTTGTTACTGTTTTATTAGTCGTTTTTATAACACAAGGAGTTTTTGCCCATCCGCAGGTATCGATTTCTGGCGCTGTAGAATGGGATACTTTGAGGCTTAACGCTGAAGTTATGCTGGATATGGCTTCCGCAGGGCTTAGGCTTCCCGCAGGAAGAAACCAGGGAGAAGCCCTTTTACTTGATGGCTTCCGTGATATTATAAAACATCACATTTTAGATTTGCGGGTAGATTCGTCTTCTACTGTCGGCGATCTTGTAAACAGGGGGGAATTAACTTTAAGCGATATTGAAACTCTCGCTTTTGGGGCAAATTCGCTTCCTCCCGCAATGCGGCCTGATTTGCGCCATATTTTCTCATCGCATGAAATTTCTTTATCGACTATCAGCAATTCGCTGTTACAACACCACTTCCCTACACCAGTAATCCGAACCCTCAGCCCGGTAACAACTCCACGCTTTACAGGCATTATTATAATCGCAACAGAAAGCCTGCCTGTTCACGGTATGAGAGGTACTGCCCTGCCCGTCCCCAGCCTGTTCCCAAGGATTTGGGACAGCGAGATGAACTTAATCTACGAACGCTCCATGGTAGAAACAAGAAATGCCCCAATCGTACGTTATGCGCCAATGCAGGACATTTTACAAAATACTCCCTCAGGGCTGACACCTGAACTTCAGCAGATTGTAGGCGACAGACCTTTACGAATCTTCGCTCAAGGCGTTTTTGGCATAGCTCCGACAGATCTTATCATAGATCGCAATGACGCGCTTTTAATCATTTCATCTGACGAAAACCGCCGTCTTTTGACTCAAGGCCGTGTTGCGATAATATTGGATGAATCTGTGTTGAGGTATGAATTCGGTCGATAGTTTGGTAGACAATCATGGCAGGCGGCTTGCGAAAAGCCGTGTCGGCTCGGGATGGTCGTGGCTTTCATCTACGGACGCTTTGGCGTCGCAGCATTGCCATCCACGCCATATTTCGCCGACACGGCTTTTCGCAAGCCGCCTGCCTATGGTTGTATCCCTTGCGTGGGGGGTGCAATTATGTTTGGGTGACTGCCATCTGTAATTAGATCAGAAAAAATTAAAAAAAAATTCACTTTTTTCCAATTTCGGTAAAGCGCCACGCATATCTAACCCATATATATGTATGAAAATTAATACAAACTTTAAAGACAGCGTTTTCACTAAATTATTTAGCGAACCCGATTTACTGAGGGAGCTGTACTGCGCACTAGAAGGGACTACTCTGCCTTCTGATTTATCGGTTTCCATTAACACTCTCGAAAACGTGGTGTTTATGGATTTATACAACGACATCTCTTTTGAGATCGGCGGAAAGCTTGTTGTTTTGATTGAACATCAAAGCACCATCAACCCTAACATGGGGCTGCGTCTCCTTCTCTACATCTCCCGTGTACTTGAAAAGATTATTACAGGGAAAAACTTGTATTCGGGAAACCGCCTGTCCATTCCATGGCCTGAGTTTTTCGTTCTGTACAACGGTAAAGAACCTTATCCCGATAATGCCACTCTGCGTTTATCAGATTTATTTGAAAAACCGCATGACTTAGGGCTTCCAAAAAAAGCGGTTCCGCTGTTAGATTTGGAAGTAAAGGTAATCAACATCAACGAAGGCAAAAATGAAGCTATTGTTAGCCGCTGTAAAAAACTTGCAGAGTACAGTGCGTTTATTGCCAAGACAAGGAGCTTTGAAAAAGATTTGCAAGACAGAGAAAAAGCGGTAAAAGCCGCTATTAAATATTGCTCAAGGTATGATATACTGAAAGAGTTCTTGGAGATTCACGCTTCGGAGGTTTTGAATATGTTACTAACTGAATGGAACACAGAAGACGCTCTCTCTGTACGATTTGAAGAAGGTATGGAAAGAGGCTTTGAAGAAGGTGTAGAAAAGGGTATGGTAAGAGGTATCGAAAAAGGCGTTGAAAAAACGTTAGATTTAATCGCTCAGGGTTATTCGATTGATGAAATCAGAGAACGACTGACGTACAAGACGGCTGGTAGAGAAGACAAAAAAACTCCCTAATATTATAAACAAGCGGCGAGCGTTGCCCCAGCGAAAGCTGTGTGCGGCTTTTTTTTACGGACTAAAGTCGCATTTTCTTACGCGCCAATGCTTTCGCTGGGGCAACGCTCGCCGCCTATTATTACGGTTTCCAGACTATTTCTCTACAACCTCTTCCGTGTAATTGTAGACAATCATGGAAGGCGGGGCTGCGGAGCCTGCCGGAGTTGTATCCCCGTGTTATGTGGCACAATTTTGTGTGTACGATGACAGTCACCTCATTTTTGAGGGGACAGACATAAAGTTGGCGTGCCTGTCACTAAGCGTGCCACCTCTTTTTCATGTTAAAAGATTCCTATTTATCCGTCAGCAGCGTTTTAACCCCCCATTACTGCAAGCTAGGGGCGAACCAAACGGAAGCCGATGTCGGTGAACCGACCGTTCGGGCCAGTGCTGTGACGGTTAACGGAACGGGCGCCATCGACATGGTTGTTCCAGCTCCCACCACGAAACACACGGACAGTCCCCGAAGGTGCGCCCGTAGGATCGGTCTTCGGGTCTGCCGTGTAATCCCCCCGCCAATCCCATGCCCATTCCCATACGTTTCCGCTCATGTCATGTATGCCCAGCCCGTTGGCAGCCAGTAGCCCTACCATCCGGGGGCTGCTGCCGCTGTTCCCAAAAAACCACGCCACAGCGCCAACGGTGTTGCTTCCTGAAAATGTGTAGCTGTCCGCTGTATTGCCGCCCTTCGCCGCAAATTCCCACTGCGCTTCTGTTGGCAACCTATACCCTGTCGAGCCGATTATTACTCTCACATTATTCCATCTTTCATTATTAGTAATCGGAACCACTCCCCATGCGTCAGTATCAGTCGTCCACTCGTCGTCGTCGGCGCACCGAATCTCATATGCAGGGGTTAATCCACTTAACTCACTCAATCTATTTGCAAATACTATCGCCTCATACCAGCGCACGTGCGTTACGGGGCGGCGGTTCATATAGAACCCTGCCACATTTTCTTGCGTATTGGCTTCCACATTGCTCCAATCAGTAGGCGCAACGGGAATGTTGTTGAGGTTCCCTGTCATCACCGTTGTCCACTGCGCCCTCGTTATCGGAAACCTGCCCATGTAAAACCCTTGTGTCAGCGTTACTGTTGACACAGGTGTTGTATCTCCGCTTCCTGCTGTTCCCAATTCTCTGCCAAGCTCAAATGTACCGGCACCTACCCATACCATTTCCATACCTAAAGGGTTGGTTGTTCTTCTTATCTCTGCATTAACTACCGCAATATTAGAACGTACCGGCTCTGCGTCTGTTGCACTTACTTCAACAAAGTAGTAATACCTTCCTTCTCTTAGCTCTGTTGGTATCGTAAAGCTCGCTCCTGTCGCTCCGCTTATCTCGGTTCCGCCTACATTACTGTCTGTCGTGTTGCTAAACCATTGCCAACTGTTAACTTCTGCCGCACCTGAAACGCTTGCCTCAACTCTTAAACTGCCGCTTATGTCTCCTACAGTCACATTCGTTGTCGCAGCAGGCTGTGAAGTTATATGAATAACAGGCGCATTCACAATCACAACTGCCACAGTCGAGCGTACAGGCACTGCCATGCCTGTTGCGCTTACTTCTACAAAGTAATAATAGGTTCCC
Source organism: Treponema sp. (assembly GCA_009785545.1). Taxonomy (GTDB): domain Bacteria; phylum Spirochaetota; class Spirochaetia; order Treponematales; family Breznakiellaceae; genus WQXQ01. The sequence goes on from WQWD01000063.1 coordinate 8,556, forward strand.
ACTGTTAATGTTTGGGGGATTTCAAAGCTTGTGCCTGTCTCGCCGTATATCTTTGTTCCGCCTTCATTGCTGTGTTCTGTGTTGCTAAACCATTGGAAACTCAACTCGGCTTCGTATGTTACCCTTGCTTCGACTGTCAAGTTCCCGCTTATGTCTCCAAAGGTTACATCCGTTGTTGCGGCTGGTTGCGTGCTTATCGTTATTACGGGAATATCTATTGTTACTATCGCTGTGCCGCTGGTGGTGGTTCCGGGTATTGTTGCGCTTACAATCAGTCCGACTGTTGCACGCTCTCCAACTGTTAACATTCCCTGTGGACTTATTTCCGAACCTACAAGACCGCCAAACGGAGCCGTAACACTCCACACTACAACTTGAGACGACCCGGAAGGCAACACAGTTGCGGTGAATTGCTGTGTTCCTCCACGAAATAAGTTCACACTGCTCGGATATACACTGACACTTTCTGGTCTAATATGATCAGAGCCAACATAATCCCACACGGCATAGAGCGTGATGTTCCTTATCGATCTGGTCGTAAACTCGCTGCCCACGCCAAGAACATCTCCGTTGTTAGGTTCGATACTCCAGCCGAGCAACTCATGGGCAAATCTACCAGCATTGGGAAGTGTTATACTGCCTCCTACTTCCTCTAAACTCTCATAGGGAACAGTATCGGCGTCACTGTAGATTACATCGAAGTTAATTCTGAGGGGCTTCGGTCCCCAAAGTGCATACAGCCTAACAACTTCGTCAGACGCTGTCAGGTTTTGTACATATTCCTCATCGCCAAATTCCCACTCAAAAACGTTTGGCACTTTTGCCCAGCCGTAGAAAACATACGGCTCATTCGTAAAGCCTAACTCTTCCACAGAACGAAGGGGCTTTTCTTCACCGTCGAATGTGAAAAAAACATCTTCGTCTTTAAACACTTCGCCCGATCCTCCGTTGGGATGGTATTCCATTCTGTAAGTATTCGCCTCCCAAACTGCATATAATCTTACTATCTGCCCGACTCTTGTAACCAGCCTGTTCACGTCACTTCGTGTAACGGGCTCGCCATCGGAAGATGTTGCCCAGCCGACAAGTGTGTGTCCTTTCCGCTTAAAACTATTGTCAAAACAGTTTTCGTAGCCGATATCGTAAGAAACTCTTACAGAGTTTCCATTCCCGTCGTAGTTGGCATTGTAAACTACCGTGAATGTTCCCCATTCCATCAGAACTCCGCCAAGCGCATCGCACGTTGTAAATGTCAAACAGGCGGCGAATATTAATCCTAAAAACCTCAATTTACTAAAACTCTTTTTGTTACTCATTATCTTCCCCTTGTTCTGAATCTGTGAATAATTCCAACGGATACTTTGCTGTTAAACGATTCAAAGTTTGTCCGCATTGTGTATGATATGTCGATCACATTC